>JAYUIZ010000648.1:0-4539 GCA_043765595.1 Lysobacter sp.
CCGGCGATCTTGGTGGCTTCGCCGAAACAGATCGGCAGCAAACCGGTGGCGAGCGGATCAAGGCTGCCGGTATGCCCGCCTTTGTCGGCGCGGAACAGATGACGCGCGCGCTGCAGGGCCTGATTCGAGCTGAGCCCCTGAGGCTTGTCGAGCAGCAGGATGCCGTCAAGTTTGCGGAAGATTGTCTTGGGGGCCAGCGCCATCACGGGATGATATGACTTAATCGGCTGGTAATGATCGAAACTGTTTCGATCATCGGGCAATTGCGGTCGGCCGCTCGCGATGGTGGGCTATGAGCCCACCCTACGAATTGTTGTTGGAGTCGCTATTCGAATCGTCGTCGGCGCCTGCGCTCGAATCCGTATTCAAGTCGGTATCCAGATCGCGCAGTAGGTGATCGATACGCTCGCCACGGTCCACCGAATCGTCGTAGTGGAAATGCAGTTCCGGGGTATGACGCATCTTCACCGCGCGCGACAGCTCGTGGCGGATTTCCGGGGTGAGTTCCTTCAACCCCTTCATCGCTTCCTTCGCGCGCTCGGACTGCAGCGCGGTCACGAAGACTTTGGCATGTGCCATATCGCGGGTGATTTCGACGTCGGACACGCTGACCGACGGCAAGCCGTGCACGCGCACCATCGCATGCACGATCGTGCCCAGCTCCCGACGGAGCTGGGCCGACACGCGGTCGGTCCGGTAAAAGGATTTCTTCACGATGCTGTCTTCAAAAGGATCCGGCGCGCGCTCAGAGCGTGCGCTGGACCTCGATGCGTTCGAAGCATTCGATCTGATCGCCCGGCTTCACGTCGTTGTAGGCCTTCACGCCGATACCGCATTCGGTGCCGTTGCGGACTTCGTCGACGTTCTCCTTGAAGCGGCGCAGCGATTCCAGCTCGCCTTCAAACACGACGGTGTTGTCGCGCAGGACGCGGATCGGCTTGTTGCGCCTGACCACGCCCTCGATGACCATCGAGCCGGCGATGGCGCCGAACTTCGAGCTGCGGAAGACGTCGCGGACCTGGGCGGTACCGATGATCTCTTCGCGGATCTCAACGCCGAGCAGACCGGACGCCACCTGCTTCACCTGATCGATCACGTCATAAATGATCGAGAAATAGCGCAGATCCAGACCATTGGCGTCGATGACCTTGCGCGCCGAAGCGTCGGCACGGACGTTGAAGCCGATGATGGTGGCCTTCGCCGCCAGCGCCGAATTGGCGTCGGATTCGGTGATGCCGCCTACGCCCGACACGATCATATTGATGCGGATCTGATCGTTGGACAGGCCGACCAGCGCTTGGCGCAGCGCTTCCGCCGAACCCTGCACGTCGGCCTTGACCACGAGGTTGAGGCTGAGCTGGGTGCCGCCCTGACCCATCTGGGCCATGATGTCTTCCATGCGGTTGCCGGCCTGTGCGACCAGGCGCGATTCGCGGCGCTTGGTGTCGCGCTGCTGGGCGACTTCCTTCGCGAGACGCTCGTCGGCAACCACCACAAAGTCGTCGCCGGCATCGGGCACGCCCGAAAGACCCAGCACCTGCACCGGGATCGACGGACCTGCGGCCTGCACCTGGGTCCCGGTTTCGTCGAACAGCGCGCGCACGCGACCGTACTGCACGCCGCAGACAAGGTAATCGCCTTTCTGCAGCGAACCTTCCTGCACCAGCACCGTGGCGACCGGGCCGCGGCCTTTGTCGAGCGCGGACTCGATGACCACGCCGGTGGCGCGACCTTCGGACACTGCCTTGAGTTCGAGCACTTCGGCCTGCAGCAGGATCGCGTCGAGCAGATCGTCGATGCCCTGTCCGGTCTTGGCCGAGACTTCGATGAACTGGGTCTCGCCGCCGAACTCTTCGGCCACGATGCCGTGCGCGAGCAGATCGTTCTTCACCCGCAGCGGATCGGCGCCGGCCTTGTCGATCTTGTTGACCGCGACCACCAGCAGCACGCCGGACGCTTTCGCGTGCTGCACGGCTTCCACCGTCTGCGGCATCACACCGTCGTCGGCAGCGACCACCAGGATCACGATGTCGGTGATCTTGGCGCCGCGGGCGCGCATCGCGGTGAACGCGGCGTGGCCGGGGGTGTCGAGGAAGCTGATCACGCCCTTCGGCGTTTCGACATGATAAGCGCCGATATGCTGGGTGATGCCGCCGGCTTCGCCCGCAGCGACCTTGGCGCGACGAATGTAGTCAAGCAGTGAGGTCTTGCCGTGGTCGACGTGACCCATGATGGTGACCACCGGCGGACGCGACTGCTTCTCGCCCTGCTGGTCTTCGATATGCGCCAGCAGTTCCACCTCGGCATCGCCGCTGTCGGCACGAACCGGCTTGTGGCCGAGTTCTTCGACCACCAACGCCGCGGTATCGTGATCGATGGTCTGGGTGATGGTGGCCATCACCCCCATCTTGAACAGCGCCTTGACCACATCGCCACCCTTGAGCGCGAGCTTCTGGGCGAGGTCGGAGACGGTGATCGCATCGCCGATCGCGACTTCGCGAACCACTTTCTCGGTCGGACGGGTGAAGCCGTGCTGCCCACCGCCGCTGCGGCTCTGTTCCAGCTGGCGCTTGGCCTTGGGCTTGGAGCGTGCGGTCGAACGGCGTTCGCGCTCGGTCGGGCTCAGATGCAGCTGACCGGCGAAGCGCGCGGTGCTGTCGTCGTCTTCGACTTCGGTCACCATCACGTGCGAGCCGCGGCTGGGCTTGTTCTTGTGCGCATTGCGATCGTCGACGCGCGCAGGCTCGGTGCGCACGGGCTTTGGATGACCGTGACCGTGACCGCCGGTCTTGGCCGGACGTGCCGCAGCCGTCTCCTCACCCTTCTCGGGGGTACCGGATGCAGCTGAGGCTGCAGCTGCGGCCTCAGCGGTCACGCGGGCGGCAGCGTCTTCGACGGCGCGCTTGCGCGCGGTGATTTCCTCGGCGCGCTTGCGGTCGTCCTCAGCCAGACGCTGCTGTTCGTCCAGATTGCGCTGGCGCGACTCTTCGAGCTTGCGCAGGATGTCGGCGCGCTCGTCGCCGCCGCCCTGAGACATGCCGTCCTTGACCAAGGTCACTTTCTTGCGCACCACAACATCGACGGTCTGGCGGTTCTTGCCGCCACCGACCGTGATTTCCTGTTTTCGATTGCGATTGAGCGTGATTTTCTTGGCTGCGGCCGGATCTTCTGCGGCGGCCTCGGTCTTGCCGTGCGACCGCTTCAGGAAGCCGAGCAGCTTCAGCTTTTCGGCACTGGTCACGGTCTGGTCCGGGCCGCTGAAGGTCATGCCGGCTTCTGCCAGCTGTTTCAGCAACTTTTCGACCGGCGTGTTCACCAGTTCGGCCAGCGTGCGGATGGTGGTTTGCTGCGACATTCGGTATCCGTATCCTGAATTGCGGGCCGGGTTTCAAGCCGGTCCCACACGGGAAAATTGCGACGGTTCGGCGGGGATTCTAATCCCGCCGGGGCTCAGCCTTCGCGTTCGAGACGGGCAATTTCTTCGGCGCGGGCGGCGAGGATGAGCGTGGCTGCGCGCGCTTCGTCCAAACCATCGATGCCGAATTCAGCCACTTCGTCCGCACCAAACTCGCCGAGATCTTCGACGGTGCGGACGCCGTGCCCAGCGAGGGCGTAGGCGGTCTCGCTGTCCATGCCTTCCAGCGCCAGCAGGTCGTCGGCAGGCTGGTGTTCGTCCAGCTCTTCCTCCACCGCCAGCGCGTCGTTCAACAGGGCATCGCGGGCGCGGGAGCGCAGTTCTTCGACGATATCTTCGTCGAAGCCCTCCACCGCCAGCAGTTCGCCGACCGGCACATAGGCGATTTCCTCGACTGTGCTGAAGCCTTCGGCGACAAGAATACCGGCGATTTCCTCGTCGACTTCGAGTTTTTCCATGAACAGGTGACGGGCGGTGGTCTGCTCGGCCTCGCTCTTGGCCTGAACCTGATCGGCGGTCATCACGTTCAGCTGCCAACCGGTGAGCCGGCTGGCGAGACGCACGTTCTGTCCGCCCTTGCCGATAGCCTGGGCGAGGCGCTCTTCGGCGACTGCCAGATCCATAGAGTGTTTGTCTTCGTCGACGATGATCGACTGCACTTCGGCCGGCGCCATCGCATTGATCACGAACTGGGCCGGATTATCCGACCACAGCACGATATCGACGCGTTCGCCGTTCAGTTCGTTCGACACCGCCTGCACGCGCGAACCGCGCATGCCGATGCAGGCGCCGATCGGATCGGTGCGAGTGTCATAAGCGATGACGGCGATCTTGGCGCGATCGCCCGGGTCGCGGGCGCAGGCCTTGATCTCGACCAGGCCCTGACCGACTTCCGGCACTTCCAGCTTGAACAGTTCCATCATGAATTCGGGCGCGGCGCGGCTGATGAACAACTGCGGACCGCGGGGCTCGTTGCGGACATCGAACAGATAGCCGCGAACGCGGTCGCCGGCGCGTACGACGTCGCGCGGGATCGCCTTGTCCTTGGGAATGAACGCCTCGGCATTGCCACCGAGATCGACATACACGTTGCCGCGCTCAACGCGCTTGACGACGCCGGTCAC
>JAYUIZ010000649.1:0-1638 GCA_043765595.1 Lysobacter sp.
GACCGCGACGCAGCCCGCGGGTGATCAATGCGTTGCGATAGGCCGCATAGCGGTCCATGAAGCCGTTGGCGCAAGCATAGTCTGCTTGCCCCGCATTGCCGGTCTCGGCCATGATCGACGAGAACAGCATGAAGAAATCGAGATCGAGATTCTTTGTTGCCTCGTCAAGGTAGAGCGCCCCTAACAGTTTTGGCGCGAGCACCTGCGCAAATTCCTCATCGGTCTTGTTGACGATGTAACTGTCGGCGACCTGGCCAGCGCAATGCAGAATGCCGCGCAGGATGACACCCTCGTCTAGCAAGCTTGCTATCAACGCGTCGACGTCCTCGCGACGGCAAAGCTGCAAAGGCCGGTAGACCAGGCGCGGCGTCGAAGCCCACACCGCGAGCTCTCCATCGAATGGGCGGGCCTCGGTAGAACGACCGGTGACGATGACTCGGCTGTCGGGCGCAGCGTCGAGAATATGGGCGGCAAACAGACGGCCAAGGCCGCCCAACCCTCCGGTGATGAGATAGGTGCCACCAGCGCGCAGGGCCTGTTCTGGACGTCGAATCGCCGCTCCACCGTGAGCATCGGCCACAGGCAGCGCCTGCCAACGGCGCACGAAACGACCGGCTTCGGCGTAGTGGATCGAGGCTTCATTCTCGAATGCACGCTGATTGGCACGGATAAGCCACTGGAATTCATCCAAAAGCGTATTCGAGCGAAGCGAAATGATCTGCCATTCCAAGCGCGGCTCTTCGATGCTCGCGGACTTGAGCATGCCGCGCATGCCCAGCACCCATGCGTGAGCATCGGCGTCGTCTGCCACCAGTTGCAGCCGGATGCGGTCTGCGCCCTTGTCGCGCAGCAGCATCCGAATGCAATCGAGCATGCCGCATGCCATCGCCTCGTAGCGAACCGCAGGGTCCTCTCCAGAGATATCGATGAACCTCACGGTGCAGGTCGGCATCGCCAGACGCAGAGACTCTTCCTCCAGTGTGCGTTCCGTGCAGATCAGCACATGGGTTTGGATACGGCCCAGGTCGACGTTATGTAGGAAGGTCGGAAGTTCTTGGTGCTCCCAAACCGGCCGCAGGAATTGGGCTTCGGTGGCTGCCTCTTGCTCGACGTGCCCTTGTACGACGGCGCGCTGCGGCCGCACCCAGTAACGCTCACGCTCGAAGGCGTAACCAGGTAGTTTCATGAGCCGCGGCTGGGAGGACATGCCGCTATAGAGCCCGGCCCAGTCGCTCTCACGCCCTTGCAGCCACAGCATCGTAAGCATCGGCCAGTCGCGCTGCGCAATCGCCGCATTCCAGCGCGTGAGATTACTGCCAGCCCCAGGGTGCGTGTCGATATTGCGGTCGATGCGCCTCGCAACTTCACCGCTGTCGAGCCAGTCCTTGAGCCGCTGCTCCAGATCGCGAAAATCGCGAACGTGCAATGCGAGGCGATAAGCGAACGAGGTACGTCCGCGCTGCCAAGTATGGATCGAATCGACGAACCGCTGCTGCGCCGGATGCCGGTGCAGCCAGGACAGCACGGCGAGGGCATTGCGACGGAGCGCCGCATCGTCGACCCCGGACAGCACGAACAGATTGCCGTCCGGAAACTGGTCGCAGGCAGCCTTCGCGAAATCGTCGCCGCAGGCCGGCA
>JAYUIZ010000650.1:0-1635 GCA_043765595.1 Lysobacter sp.
TATCAGGCTGGGGTGGAGGCCGCCGAACAGGCGCTAGGCAACGTGCCGACGCCGCGCAACCCGTTCGTTCAGCCCGTGTCGGACAGCGACCCCGCGCATTTCGACACGATGCGCTGGACGTACAGCGTTGAGAGCCAGCGTTGGTTGCGTCAGGTCGCCGATTCGGCGGATCACAATGGCGCTCCCGAATGGAATGCAACCCCGGAATACGCCAGCTCCGAGCGCACCGCGCAGTTGAACGCACAAGCCCTTCACACCATCGACGAGAACCTCAAGGCGGGGCCAGCGGTCATCGCGATGCAGTATCAGTTCGGCCACAAAGCCTATGGCTACGGTGAAGTCGGCGAAGTGCCGGCGTCCGTGACCAACGCGATGACCACCGACCGATTGCAGGCGTCCGACGAACGCTTCTACACACGCGATGCGCAAGGTGCCTGGACACATGGTGGCGAGCCCGCGCCCCCTCAGCGCGTGCTGGAATTGGACTTGACCCATGCGCGGTTGCTGGCGGCGATGCCGAAGTACGAAGAGCAACTTGCCAAGATTCCCGAATGGAAACCGCCGACGCCAGAGCAAGCCGAACGCAACGAGTTTCGTTCCCTCTACGTCAAAGCCGGCCTCAATCCCGATGTGCGGCCGGAGGAATTTGACGCGGCCTATACGGCCATGAAAGCGACCCGTCGCGAACACGGGTTAGGCCCAAAAGATGGCGCGTTTGAGCTTGAGCCGAACACGGCAGGCAAGACCATCGCCGAGATAGAAATTCGTCATACGCGCAGAGACAGCGCGGACGGAAAGGAGGTGATTCCTGTTGCAGTCACCACGCCGAACGACATTGCCGTCGCCATGCGCGAACGACCATCGCAGGGACAGCAGGAGCAGACGCCCACGCACGCGACACGCGAACAGACGATTGTGTTCGCCATGCCGGAGCAACGCGACGCGCGTGAGCAGGCGCAGCGCGAAGCGAACCGGCAAGGCTTATCGCAGGATGACGCACAGCAAGAGGTGCATGCGGCGACGGTTGGCGCATCGGCCCGCGTCATCACGATAGGCGGTGCTGATGCAGGCGCAGCCGTTGCAGAAGTGACGGAAACGCCGCCATCGAAGCGCGAACAAGGACAAGACGCGCCCGTCACACAGAACGCCGCACAAGCCGCCGCCATCGAAGCAATGATGACCGGGCCGCGCGACCCCGATACCGTGTACCCCGGCGACCGCAACGATCAGGTCGCACTGCTGCAATACCGCTTGGATCAACAGGGCTATCGCGGAATGGACGGCCAGCCGCTTTCGCAAGACGGCCGCTATGACGACAACACCGTGTTCGCCGTGGCGAAGTTTCAGCAAGCGCACGATCTGCCGGCGACCGGCATCGCCGACCAGCAGACGCAATACCAAGTGGCCTATGCGCAGCCGGTCTCGCTTGAACGCACGATCACGCAGGCGACGCCGGAGGAACGCGACGCGCGCGAGCAGGCGCAGCGCGAAGCGAATCGGCAGGCTTTGTCGCAGGATGAAGCGCAACAGACTGTGCATCCGGCCACCGTGGACGCATCGGCGCGCGTGGTGACGCTGGGCGGCGCGGATTCGCGCACGGCCGTTGCATCGCTGGAAGAAACGCCGCGGGCGCAA
>JAYUIZ010000651.1:0-4532 GCA_043765595.1 Lysobacter sp.
GCCGGTATCCGCAAGCGCATCTCCTGGTTCGTGGTGCCGCATCCGGGTTTCCTCGCCGGCAAACTCGGCGAAGACCTGTGCGTGTACTACTGCATCGACGATTACGCCGCGCATCCGGGCGTGGATGCGGCCGTCATCGCGCAGCGCGACCTCGATCTCAGCCGCCGCGCCGACCTGCTGTTCGTCGCGCCGCCCGCGCTGGTCGAAGCCAAGCGCGCGCTCAATCCGCAGACGATATTTTCGCCGCACGGCGTGGATGTCGAACTCTTCGCCAAAGCGCAGGATCCGGCCACGGAACTGCCCGCCCTCGCCCGCGATCTGCCGCGCCCGGTGGTGGGCTACATCGGTTCGATCCACGAATGGATCGACGTGCCGCTGATCGAATGGCTGGCGCGGCAGCGGCCGCAGTGGACGTTTCTTCTGGTCGGCCATGCGCACGTCGCGGTGGACGGCCTGCGCGCCCTGCCGAACGTGCGCCTCGCCGGCACTCAGCCTTACCCGACGCTGCCAGCATGGTCGAAAGCCTTCGATGCCGCGATCATTCCGTATCGCCTTAACCGTCAGGTCGCCAACGCCAACCCGCTGAAACTGCGCGAATATCTCGCCGCCGGCAAAGCGGTGGTGAGCGTGCGCAATCCAGAGATCGAGAAATTCTCGCAGTGGGTGCGTCTGGCCGACGATCGCGACGGTTTCCTCGCCGCGCTCGACGCCGCGGTGATCGACAACGCACCCGGCGCGGCAGAGTCGCGCATCGCCGCGGTCGCCGACCAGACCTGGGACGCGCGCGTCGAATCGATATTGACCGATGTCGCCGCGCATCTCACCGAATCTTCTTCCCAAGCAGTCCGTTCATGACCTCTTCCGCTTTAGACAAGCCTGCTTTAGACAAACCTGCTTCACGCAAGCTCCGCGTCGCCGTCGTCGGCGCCGGCTATGTCGCCACCCATCATCTCGCCGCGCTGTCGCGGCTGGACTTCGTCGAAGTGGTCGGCTTGTGCGACAGCAACCTGCCGGCTGCAGAAGCGCTGGCGAAACGCTTCAAGGTCGGCAAAGTTGCCGCCACGCTGGCCGATCTGGCGGACGCGCAGCCCAACGTCGTGTATGTGCTGACGCCGCCGGCATCGCACGCGACGCTGGCGATCGCGGCGATGGACATGGGCTGTCACGTGCTGGTGGAAAAACCGATGGCCGACACCACCGCCGACTGCCAGCGGATGCTCGAAAAGTCGCGCGAAACCGGCCTGAAACTCGGAGTGAACCACTCCGACCTGTTCGACCCGATGCTGATGCGCGCGCTGGACGCGGCGAAGAACGGCGACATCGGCGACGTGCTGTCGGTCGACATCGTGCGCAATTCCGAATACCCGCCCTATGCCGGCGGCCCGCTGCCGGGCATGGTGACCCAGGGCTCGTATCCGTTTCGCGACCTCGGCGTGCATGGGCTGTACACGATCGAAGCGTTTCTCGGCGCGATCTCGCAGGTCGACGTGCATTACCAGTCGCGCGGCGGCGACCCGAATCTGGGGTTCGATGAATGGCAGGCGCAGGCGCAGGGGTCGACCGGCGTCGGTCGTCTGCTGCTGTCGTGGAACGCGCGGCCGATGGAGAACCGCCTGGTGGTGCGCGGCACCCGCGGCATCATTGAGGTCGATCGCTTCACTCAGGTCTGCCGCATCCATCGCGTATTACCTGGCCCAAAATTCATCGGCATTCTGCTCAATGCATTCTTCAGCGCGGCGAAGGACGTGTTCCGCATTCCGATGAACGTGCTGCGCTTCGCCACCGGCCGGCTGAAACCGTCACCGGGCATACAGCGCGGCGCCGAAGCCTTCGCGCGCGCGGTGCGCGACGACGAAACCCCGCCCTTCACCGCCGAGGACGGCCTGCGTCTCGCGCGCCTGCTCGATCCGCTGTGCGCCGAACCCGATCGCGCCCGTCTGCAGCAGCTCGAAGCGCGCTATGTCGAACTTCCGCCCGCAGATGCGCTGGTGACCGGCGCCGCCGGCTTTCTGGGCCGCGCGCTTGTCGCGGCGCTGCGCGCGCAGGGCAAGACCGTGCGCGTGCTGGTGCGCCGGCCGGTCGCCGCGTTCCGCAACGACGACGGCACCCAGATGGGTAGCATTCAAATGGTCATCGGCGACCTCGGCGATCCGCGCATCGTCGATCACGCGGTGGCTGGCGCCGGCATTGTTTTCCACGTCGGCGCAACGATGCGCGGCGGGCCGCGCGATTTCGAGGCCGGCACGGTCTGGGGCACGCGCAACGTGATCGACGCATGTAGCAGGCACGCGACGACGCGCCTGGTGTACGTGAGTTCGATGAGCGTGTTCGATCACGCCGGCCGCCGTGATGGCGAAGTGCTGACCGAGGACTATCATTTCGAGCCGCATCCGCAGCTGCGCGGCGCCTATACCCAAACCAAACTCAGCGCCGAACAGATGGTCGCCGATGCGATCTCGAAAGCGCATCTGCCCGCAGTGATTCTGCGCCCGGGGCAGATCTTCGGCCCCGGCGCCGAGCAGGTGACGCCGAACGGCGTGATCGCGCTGGCCGGCCGTTGGATAGCCATCGGCAACGGCTCGCAGATGCTGCCGCTGGTCTATCGCGACGACATCGTCGACGCTCTGCTGCTGGCGGCGGAATCGCCGCAGGCGCTGGGCCGCACCTTCAATCTGGTCGATACCGGCTCGGTCGACCGCAACGAATACGTGCGCCGCTGCAAACGCCGACTCGGCGAGAAACTCAAGCTGCTGTGGGTGCCGCAGTGGGTATTCCTGTGCCTGGGTTTCGGCGTAGAGATGCTGGGCAAACTGCTGAAACGCGACGTGCCTCTGACCCGCTATCGCGTGCATTCGCTGCGGCCGCTGACGAATTTCGATGTCGCAGCGGCGCGCGACGGGCTCGGCTGGACGCCGCGGGTGGGCGTGCGCAAGGGCTTGGATATCACGTTCGGCGAAGTGGATCGCTGATCGCAGCATCCGCCGGGCGCCGCCGGCCCTGCCACCAACCGCGGATGCCACGCATCGCTGGCCGCTCCACGCCGTAGGTCAACGCGGTCGCCAACGCCAGCATCATCAGCGCGGTCGCCACTACCGCGGCAAGGCTGGGCACGCCGGCGGTTTCCAGGCGATGGATCACTGCGAAGCCGATCGCCTGATGCAACAGGTATAGCGAATAGGAAATCGTGCCCAGGAATACGAACGGCAGCGCACGCAGCCATCGCAGCTTGCCGGCGACGAACAGGGCAAAGATCGCGCAGCAGGCCACACCCGCGGCAAGATACGCCGGCGCATACGCCACGCCGATGGCGACCAGCGAAAGTGCGATCAGCGCGATATTCGCGCGCCTGTCACCCGAACCGGAGTAGAGGCAATAGAACAGGATCCCCAGCGCGAAGAACGGGATATGCCGCAGCAACAGCAATTCGCGCAACGTGTAAGAGAAATGCAGGTGCAACTGCGCGGTGAGTGCGTAGATCACCGCCATGACCAGCCACGCCGCGATAATCCAGCGGATGCGCTTGAGCTGGCCGAGCATGCACCAGAACAGCATCTGCAGATAGAAAAACAGTTCAGCCTGCAGCGTCCAGTACGAACCATCCAGGTGCGTGAAGCCGAGGATCTCCTGCAGCATCGTGAGATTGACCGCGAGATCGATGATCGGAATCCGCTGGATCGGCATGCCGATGCTATAGACCACCGCGGCGGTGACCGCCATCGCCGCCCAGTACGCCGGAAACAGGCGCGAGAATCGCGACGCCGCGAAATCCATCGCGCTGCGGGTGCGCTCCAGGGTCATGAAAATAACGAAACCGCTGATCAGGAAGAACAGATGCACGCCGTAGTTGCCGGCCGGAAAACCGAAGCCGAGCGGCTGCAGGTGGCCCTGTTCCTGCTGATAGAACGTGGTGTAATGAAATGCGACCACGCCGAGCGCGGCCAGACCACGCAGGGCATCGAGTTCGCCCACGCGTGTATGCGTGACCGCGCTTTGGACCGTGCTTTGGACCGGGCTTTCGATAGTCCCCGCATGCGCGGATATCCCCTGTTGCATCCGTCCCACCCATTTCCCCTACAGCGCGTTACATTTTCGGACAGCATGAAATCACTGCATTATCAACGGATTCCATTACCCCGAAAGGACATGCCCGCACGCGAAGATGGTCGCAGCTATCCGCGACCGACACCACGGAGGCGCGACACATGCGCCTGCTGATCGTGACCTCGCAGTTCCCGATCGCCGGCGAACCGAACCGCGGCCGGCCGATCCACCAGACCGTGCGTGAGCTCTCGAAGCTCGCCGACGTGCGCGTGCTCAGTCCCGTCGCCAACTATCCGCGCTGGGCCAGGCCGCGCAGTTATCTGTTCCGCGCCTCCGATCCCGCGCATACGCTGCCGGACTGCGATGTGCATTATGTCGAATACCCCGCGCTGCCGCTGCTGACCCGGCCGTTCAACGGCTGGCTGTGCGCGCGCACTCTGCATGCGCCGCTGCGCGAGTTCGCGCCGGACGTGGTGCTGTCGTACTGGCTC
>JAYUIZ010000652.1:0-1634 GCA_043765595.1 Lysobacter sp.
CTGGGCTGAGCGTAGCGAAGCCCGGCATTTGGCGGCGGCTGCGATTGGTTCAATGCGATGCTGGGCTTCGCTGCGCTCAGCCCAGCCTACGACTCTGCGTAGGATGGCAGGGCCGCCGGAGTTGCCCCGCATGCGTGCCGGCTTGGCGCTCAGCCGGCGGCTTCGTCGCGCAACTGCGTCGCGCGCGCTTCGCCGAGATAATCGATGATAACGCGGCGCATCACGTAGATCAGTGGGATCAGGGCGATCGCGGCCAGCATCTTATAGAGGTAATTGATGCTGCTGACCGCCATGAACAGCGAGGTCGGCCATTGCTGCGGCCCGAGTACGAAAGCGATATAGAGCACCACGAAGCTGTCGACCAGCTGCGACACCGCGGTGGAGCCGGTCGCGCGCAGCCACACGTGTTTCTCGCCGGTCATGCGGCGGATGCGATGGAAGACCGAGACATCGATCAATTGCCCCAGCAGGAACGCCACCACCGAGCCGGCGATGGTCCACAGCCCCTGTCCGAAAACCGCCGCAAATGCTTTCTGGTAATCGGGAACGCCCTGGGATTTCACCGACTCCACCCACCAGTCGGCGGGCGCGAGGTGGATCGCGGCGAACGCGAATACAAAGCCATACAGGATCAGCGCGACCGCGATCCACGAGATCATGCGCACGCCGCGCTTGCCGTAGAACTCGTTGATGACATCGGTGAACACGAACACGATCGGCCACAGCAGCGTGCCCGCGGTGAAGCTGAGCGAGCCGGTCTGGCCGAACAGGTTCCACTCCAGCGGCGCGATGCCCAGGGTGTCCTCCAGCGCGAAGATCTTCACGCCGATGAATTCGGCCAGCACCGCGTTGACGCAGAAGAAGGCGGCCAGGCCGATGAACAGCCGGGTGGCGCGGTCGTCGAGCAGATGCGGGGTCATGGGGCGGCAGTCTCCGGGGACGGGCTGGTGTTCGGATCGGTATGCGTCGGGGAAGGCGAGGCGGTGCCCGGCGCGGAGAATGGAATCGAATCGGGTGCGACCGCGCCGCCGCTGATGATGAAGCTCATCGCCTGGTCCACGGTCCAGTCGGTGGGGGTCATTTTTTCGACCGGTACGATTTCGAGATAGCCCGATGTCGGGTTGGGCGTGGTCGGGACGTAGACCGCGGCGAGCTCGCGGCCGGTGCCGTTTTCGCGCATGACCCGGGTGACGAAGCCGAGCGTTTTCATCTCGGGATGCGGGAAATCGATCAGCACCACGCGTTGGGTGCCGTCCGGTTTGGTCTGCAGGATGTCCAGCAGCTTGCGCGCGCTGCCGTAGATGGTGTTTGCCAGCGGAATGCGTCTGATCAGCGCTTCAAACCAGCGCAGCAGCCGCTGCCCCAGCACGCGCCGGGTCAGCCAGCCTGCTGCGAGGATCACGCCGAGCGTGGCGATCAGGCCCAGCGCCGTCTTCACCCATGCCTGCGCGAGCCAGCCCAGGGTTTCGGGCGCAGTCGACGCAAGATTCTGCAGCAGCGGATCAATCAGCGGACGGCTGAGATCCGACAGCATCACGAACACGAATTTCACCACCACCCAGGTCAGCCAGATCGGCAGGAGAGTGAGCAGGCCGGTGAAGAAGAGACCTTGCAGGCGACGGCTGAACGAGCGG
>JAYUIZ010000653.1:0-4526 GCA_043765595.1 Lysobacter sp.
GCCCAACGCGTCCCGCGCGGCCAGAGCGATGGCGATGTGGCCGTTGTGGACCGGGTCAAAGGTGCCGCCGTAGAACGCACGCAGCGGCAGGGAAAAGGACATCAGACCACCGCCCGCCGCGACAGCAGCCCGACGCCGCGCGATTCGGCGATGGCCAGCAGCAGCCGCTCCAGCGCCAGCCAGGCATCGGCCGGCTCTTCGCCGATCCGCGGCCGGCCCTTGGCGATGCGGTCGACGCGGCCGGCCTCGACCACGAAACGCTCCCAGCGCGCGGCGTCGTGGCGCTGCAGCGCGCGCCGGTAGACCGCCTGCTTGGCGTCCCACACCCGCTGCGCCTTGAATTCGGCGGCCAGATTGCCGCCCTTGGCCTGCACCCGGGCCAGCGCAGCCGCGCGCTGCAGTTCCATCACCAGCATGCCCATCAGCGCCGGCACCGCCTCGCCTTCAGCGCGCAGCCCGTGGAGCATGCGCAGCGCCTGCGCGGGCTGGCCGTTGAAGGTGGCATCGAGCAGCCGGAACACATCGAAACGAGCCGCATCGGCGACGTAGGATTCCATCCGCGCCAGATTGATCGATTCACCGTCGGACAGCAGCGCAAGCTTGTCGATCTCCTGCGCCGCCGCGAGCAGATTGCCCTCAACCCGCTCCACCAGCCGCTCCACTGCGTCGCGGTCGGCGCGCAGGCCGCGCGCGCGCAGGCGACGTTCGATCCAGTCGGGCATTTCGTGGGGTTTGAGCGCCCAAGCGATGGCGTGATGGCCGACCCGGGCGATGGTTTCGCTCCATTTGCCGCCGTGCTGGCGGCTCCAGTCCTCGCCGGTGATCAGCAGCACCACATCGTGCGGCGGGTCGGCGCAGAACCCGGTGATGAACGCACTGCCGTCCTTGCCCGGCTTGGCCGACGGCAAGCGCACTTCCAGCAGCCGGCGCGAGGCGAACAGACTCGGCGCGTTCACGCTCTGCGCGAGCTGGTTCCAGTCGAAATCGCGGCCATCGGCATCAAAGATCTCGCGCTCGGCGATGCCTTCCGTACGCGCCTGGACGCGCACCGCGTCGGCGGCTTCCAGCACCCGCAGCGTTTCCGGACCGGCGATCAGATAGGCCGGCCGCAGCGGTTCAGAGGCGAGCTGCGCGGTCAGGCGTTCCGGGGTGAGTTCCATGCGGGCGAGCGCGACGCTTGTCGCGCGTCAAGGCGCCTTGGCAGATGCCGGGGTGTGCATAGCGGCGTCGATGCGGCGCAGGATCGCGGCGCTCATGTCGCGACGCATTTCGTTCACCAGCAGCTCGCGCTCGCTGTTGCGGCCGACGGCGTCGTTGGCTGGCGCGATGTAGTCGCGAGCCAGCTCCACCGCCTGCTGCGGCACCAGCATGCGGTCATCCTCGGCGGTCCCGCCCGGCTGGCGCAGTTGGAACACCACTGCATAACGCAGGCTGTATTCCTGGGCGCGGCCCAGGCCATCGACCGAGATCGGCAGATCGGCCCATTTCTCCGAGAGGATTTCGAGCCGGGTCGCAGTCTCGACCGCATCGGCCGCCGCCGGGGTGGCGCCCGCGCGTTCCAGCGAACGCGCCAGCAAATCGGCGAGCGCGCTGTAGGGGTCACGCGCGGTCACCGCGACCGGGCCCAGGTCGGAAGGCAGCAGCAGGGCGCTGCGCAGGTGGAAGCCGCAGCCGGTGAGGGCCAACAGCAGCGACAGGACAAGCACGGGTCGGAGTTTTTTCATGGGCGCAGTCTGGCGGAGGCGGGGGCGGCAGGCAAGGCGCAGGGAGTCAGCGCCGACGCGTCGTTTATTTGCGTCATCCGTCCAAAAGTCAACGTCATCCCCGCGAACACGGGGGATCCGGAGACGTTGTATTGATTGCGGAGACTTTAAGTCTTATCACTAAATGCATAAAAATAGCGGTTCTCTTGCAATTCTATTTCCGCAATCATTGCTTTTACTAACGCAAGAAACGCCGGAAAATACACATCATTTCGATGAATTGCGGAAAGTATTGAGACACAAGAATGGCCGCCATTGCACCTGCTTGTGGTCAGCCATCCCCGCCGCCGCCATCGCCGCTACTTGAGTCGTCGGCCATCGCCAGCGACCGCGCGCCCATCGTCATCACGGGCCCGGGTGGATTTTGGTTGATCTCCTCCTGTTTTTTCTGGAACTCCTGCAGCGCCAGTTGCTCCTTGATCGTCTCCTCGCGGAATCGGCTGTAGTCGCGATCCGGGTCGCGCTGGTCGATGGCCTGCATATCGGTAGCGCTGAACTTCATCCACGGCATTTGGCTTTGCTGCTTGGGATCGCCCTCCCAGACCATCAAGTTGCCGGCGACCGTCATTTCGCCATTGGGCTTCTGACGGCTGATCGTGAACTGCACTTCCTCGACGTGCGTCATCTTGTTGGCACGCGCGTCCGACAGCACGGCCGCCGTCGTGCGTTCAAGTTGATCTTCCGGCATCGGGATGCCGTGACGTTCGTAGAGGTCGGCTACCTTTTCTTTCGCATTCTGATACATCGCGTGATCGGGATGATCCGGGTGACGCGGATCGAAGGAGCATGGCACCGTTTCTAGCGTCGCCTGCTCGGAAGCCCGCAGTGAGTCCGGTGATTCCTGGCCTCGCCCACCATGATCAATTCGCTTCTCCTCATCGTCCTGCTCGCGCGCATCCGCACGTACCGTGACGGGCGGCAGTGGCAAATCACTGGGAACGCTCTGCACTTCAGCGCGAGTAGCTTCCCGGCGGTCAACGTCGTCACGATCTTTTGCGCGACTCTCGGCAGCATCTCCAGATGCGTGACCAGCACCGCCGTTGAATGTACGGTCCGGTGCCATCGCCAGTTCAGAACGCCCCTCCTGTTCGGCGCGCGCGTTGTGAGGCACCGCGGCGCTGCGGGCGAGCGGCACCTCAATCTCCTGCAGCGGCGGGGGCTGATCTGGTACGTCCGTAATTACCTTCGCTTCGTCGGCTCGTTCCTGCGATGGTGGCGTCGGAGACGGACGATCTGCCATTTCGGTTGCCGAATCGCGATGAACGGCGGGCTGCGCGGCGGCATCATCTCTTACCCCCGTCTCCTGGGTATCAGCTGCAATGGGTCGCTCTGCCGGACTTGCCGCCTGCTGAGATACCGACATCTCCGTATCACTGTCAGCAGGCGGCTCGGGCACATGTCGGCGCGCGTCAGTTGGCTGTTGCGATGGTTCTGCTACAGCGTTCGCCTGCGCTACAGCGGGCGCTTCCGGCGCGTCCAGTGTACGATCTTCTGGCGACGGGGCTGACTTACCTTCATTTTGGCCTGCCTGCGCGACGGGTGGCGGCGGTACATTCTTGCGCTCCGCTTCTGGTTCGCGCTCCTCAGTATCCCGCACAGGCATCGGTGCCGGTGGTGTCGGTTGCGAAGGTGTCGCCTCCACGATCTGCGATGTTGCTTCCGATTCCTCGACGAGTTCCGATTGCGTACCTCGCGAAGACGACGGGCCGGCGCGTTTCGCGCCCAACGCAATTGTCGTCAGCCTAGCCGCCTGCCGGGTTTCGTCTTGCGACAATCCCTGACGGTTCGCTTCACGCATGGCCTGTTCGCGGGCATCCTGCTCCTGTGGCGAAGCCTGCACAATTCGCTTTTCCGGTCCTTCCGGAACAGCGGTGTCCTTAGCTCTAGCGCGCGCCTGCACATCCGCCAAAGCCACCGCTACTTCATCCTGGTCGGTCGTTGCAACGATCAGCACATCCTTGTTCGGACCCATGCGCGTATGCAAAATCGGGCTGCTCAGATCGGCGCGACCAGCCGCATCGGTCTGCAAGACCAGTGCGGTGTCTTCCATCGTTAGCCCCCAAGCTTGACGAGTGCACTGGGCCGCCAGATAACGTGCCTCGAATTGTTCCGGATTATGATCCGGGTTCCAGCCGTGGCCGATGTACTGCTGGCGCAGCGCCTCGCGATCATTCTGCTGCGGCGTCAGCGGCTGCCATTCCCGAACTTTGTTTGCTAATTCTGTCTTGTGCTGCTCCAATCCAGACAGCAGGCGGTAGTGAGTCAGTTCCAGTTCCAGCGCGCGACTCGGCGAAGCCGCTTGGTCCTCATGCGTCCAAACGCCTTGCATATCGCGACGGTAGTAGTTGCCGTCGGAGGCTTGTAGCCGGTCGGGGGACAGTGCGGTGGTGACGGCCATCGGCACTTCACCCAGATGACCATAGCCATACGCCTTGTAGCCGATTTCGTAACGCGCGGCGATTGTTGCAGGGCCGGCATTGAGATTGCCGTCGATCACTTGTACTGCCTGCATATTGAGTTGAGCGGCGCGTTCCGGACTAGCGTACTCCGGCTCAGACTTCCATACGGGCAAGTCGTTTCGATCCGATGAATCAGCGACGCTTCGCGACCAACGGTCGCTCTCCGGGTTGTATGTCCAATCCTTAACTTTCAAATGCACGGGATCAGCATCGTTCGCGGATTGTACGAAGGGATTGCGCGGCTCCGGCACGTTGCCGATCGCCTGCTCCACCGCTTCCACGCCGGCGCGGTAGCTCAATCGAC
>JAYUIZ010000654.1:0-1631 GCA_043765595.1 Lysobacter sp.
GGAATCGACCCGCTGCGCTTCAGCGGCCTCGCCGATGGCCGGCAGAAACCCGTCGAGATCGCTGCCCAGCACGACCGAAGCACCGCCGGCGTGCTGTGCCAGCTCGGCCAGCGTCTCGCGCAGATTGCGCAACAGCGTGGCCGGGGTGGTGTCGTCGGCACTGTCGGCGAAGCGCACCGAAACGGCCGCATTTGATACGTATTCGACCGTGATTCCCGGCCGCGCCTGCGACAGCGCACCGGGTGCCGTCGCGGCAGGCGGCGCGTCGGATGCGTCCGCGGTCGGCCGATCATGGGGGCCCAGACGCGATACGCAGCCCTGCAGCGCAGCGGCCATGTGCGTCTTCAGCAGGTGCAGCGAATCCCGCGGCTTCGTCGCAATGCACTCGGCAAGCGACAACGCCGCAGCCATCGTGTCGTCGCGCGCGACGACGGGCACGGTCCATCCCCTCTGCGCCAGCTCACGCCCGCTCAGCGCGCCGCTGACGTAGATCAGATCCTCTGCCCAGGCGTCGCCGAAGCGGGCCGCCAGCAGCGCGGCCTCCGCAGCTGTGGGTTGCGCACCGCGCTGCGGATCGGAAAAACCGTAGCGCGATTCGCTCGCGCAGACCATGAAATCGCAGAGCGCGCCAAGCAGGAAGCCGGGACCGTCGGCACCGCCGCGCAGCACCGCGATGGTCGGCAGCGGGAACTCGACCACGGCGCGACACAGCCCGGCCCCGGTGGCGTCGTCGAGCAGATCCGGGCTGCCGTGCAGGAGATCGGTGTCGGCGCTGACGAACAGCACCAGCCGGGTGTCCTCGCGCTCACGCAGATATTCAAGCGCCAACAGCGATTGCGCGATGACCGCGCGATCCAGCACGGGTTGCAGCAGGCCAATGGAGAACACACCGCTGCCATGCCCGCGCAATTCGACGCAAGCCAGCGGCGCACTCGCATCGGGGTTCGTACCAAGATCCGCGTCCAGCGATGGCAGCGCGATCCGGGATATGCCGGTGGGCCGCAGTGCCGGCACGCCATCCTCGTCGACCTCGCGCAATCGCATGGCATTGGGCTTGGCCGTGACCGCGCCGGTGGGCGCGTACGCCCCCGTAGACGCCTCGGGCGGCAGGAAGGCGAGGCGCGTGCCGGTCGCGGACAAAGTCGGCGTCGGCGCGGGCGCAGCGGTTTCCGCGAAGGCCGCGGAGGCGCTTTGAATCGCATCGCCCAAGGCAGACGGCAGGGCGGGCACGTCGTCGAACGCGCGCGTCCACTCCAGATGCAGGCCGTCCGCACGCAGGCAGGGCTTGCCGTGCGCGTCGTACAGCGCGATGTCGCAGCGCCCGGAACCGTGGTTCCAAGCGCTGTCGTCCCGATGGCTGAGGACAAGATAGGCCGGACGGTCGCCGCCGGACCACAGGCGTACCGTCTGCACCGCGCGCATCAAGACATCGGACGGCACGCCAGGCGTCTGCCCGAGTGCGTCCAACAGCCAAGCGGCGGCGAGCGGCACGCATGCCAGCACATCGGGGGCTAGCGTCCACGGCTCGGCGCCAGCTGTTTCGGCGGCGAACTCGAGCACCATCTCGCGGCCCATACGCGCCAGGCGGTGCACGGGCAGCCCATGCATGCCGGACGTCGCCAGCCGGTCGT
>JAYUIZ010000655.1:0-1628 GCA_043765595.1 Lysobacter sp.
CGCTGCGCTGCTGTCGCGCGGCGCAAGGATCGGCGTCGCCGATCTGGGCTTGCCTGCGGCGGCCACCCCGCAGTCCACGACAGCGGGCGATGCCGCCGAACCGGACCGCGCGATGATCGAAGCCGCGTTGGCGCGCGCGGGCGGCGTGCTGGCACAGGCTGCGAACGATCTGGGCATGTCGCGGCAGGCGCTGTATCGACGGATCGAACGCTTAGGCATCGCGCGCGGCTAATGCCCAGCTGACCATGCCCGACTGATCATGCCCGACTGACCATGCCGCACTGAACATGCAAGTCCTGCGCGCGCTGCCATTGACGATCCGACTCATCCTGCTGGGCATGCTGTGCGTGGTGCTGGCCGCGCTGTCGGCCGCATTGCTCACGCGCTGGCTGCCGGAATGGGCCGCCGCCGTGCTGCCCGCACTGGCCGTTGGCGTGCTGGTGGGCGCGTTGATCTGGCATGTGGTCTCGCCGATGCGCGCGCTGTTTCGCGCGCTGGCCGGCACCGTGGCCAGCTATCGCGACGGCGATTTCAGCTTCAGCATCAGCTGGGACAAGTACAGCGACCTGATCGAACTGGTGAACGCGCACAACGCCCTGGGCGATGCGCTGCGCGAGCAGCGGATGACATTGGTGCAACGCGAACTGCTGCTGGACACCATGGTCCAGAACACGCCGGTGGCGATGGTGCTGGTCGACGAATCGCAGCGCATCGTGCTCGGTAATCTGGCCGCGCGGAAGTTGCTCGGCGAAGGACGGCGCTTGGAAGGGCAGCGTTTCGACGCGATTCTAGAACGCGTGCCGCAGGCGCTGCAGGATGCGTTCGAACGCGGCGGCGACGGCATTTTCGCAGTCGGCGACGCGGACAACGAAGAAATTTTCCACCTCTCGCGCCGCGGCTTCCGGCTCAACGGCCGCCGTCACCAACTGGTGCTGCTGCGCCTGCTCACCGCCGAACTGCGGCGTCAGGAAGTACAGACCTGGAAGAAGGTGATCCGGGTGATCAGCCACGAGTTGAACAATTCGCTGGCGCCGATCGCATCGTTGGCGCATTCCAGCGCGGAACTGCTTAAACGCGGGCAGTTGGAAAAGCTGCCGATGACGCTGGCGACCATCGAGGAACGCGCGCGCCATCTCGAAGGCTTCATCCGCGATTACGCGCACTTCGCCAAACTGCCGGCGCCGCGGCTGGAACCGGTGGAATGGGGACGTTTCTTCGCCCAGTTGCGCAGCCAGGTCGAATTCGCCTGGAGCGGACAGCACGACGACTGCGTGGCCTATCTCGACGCGGCGCAGATGGAACAGGCGCTGTTGAATCTGGTGAAGAACGCGCACGAATCCGGCTCGGCGCCGGGCGATGTGCAACTACAGCTGCGCAAGCTGCCGGAGCAGTGGCGGATCGATATCCTCGACCGCGGCAGCGGCATGAGCGAAGCGGTGCTGGCGCAGGCGCTGCTGCCGTTCTATTCGACCAAGCGCCACGGCACCGGACTGGGTCTCGCGCTGACCCGCGACATCATCGAAGCCCACGGCGGCCATGTCGCGCTACAGAACCGCGAGGGCGGCGGGCTGTGGGTCAGCATGACGCTGCCGGCGAGATGATTTCCGGGCGATGTTCTCGTAGGAGGG
>JAYUIZ010000656.1:0-4511 GCA_043765595.1 Lysobacter sp.
AACCGAAACCGCTGCGCGAAGCGGTGACTGCGCGCGCCGGCGGCGGATCGACCGTCACCACCTGCCGCGCAGTGGCCCTGTCGCCGTAGATCGGCGCGATCGAACCGTACGACGATTGTCGGCTGGTACGAAAGCCGTAAGGCACGGAATAGCCGCGGGTGATAGGGATGAAGAACATCCCGGAGCGATCGTAGTCCTCGCAGCCGTCATCGCCGTAGGTGCGCTCGCATTCGGCCTTGTTCATGTAGCGCGGCGCCTTGCCGCGGGCCTGCGAGAACGCGTCGCGACAATCGCCATCGCTCATGTCGTCGGCATCGATGCACGTCTGCAGCGACGGATAGTTGATCTGCGCCACCTGCGCCGGAGGATCGACGATCTCCGGCTGGCAGGCGGTTAATGCGATCGGCGCCGCGGCCATCATGGTCAGGCGCAAAGTGCGGGAACGCTTCATGCGACAGGCTCCTCAGTAGGTCATCGACGCGGCGTTGAGCAGGCCGACGCCCAGAGCGACGATGCCGGCGAAGGCGCCTGCGGCCGTTTCGTTGGCGGAGATGCGCGCCGGCAGATCGCGGATCACAAGTCGATTGCCGAAGTACGCAACCACCTGCACCACGAACGCGATCACGCCCCACAGCACGAAATCGAGCAGACTCACCGAATTGGCCATGGCCGAGGCCAGCGGCAGAATGAAGCCCAGGAACGCACCGCCGAACGCTATCGCCGCGGCGCTGTTGTTGGCCTTGATGAGTGCGAATTCGTGATGCGGCGTCAGTCGAATGTAGATCACGACGAACGCGGCCAGCATCGCGATGGATGCGCCGAAATAGGCGAGGAACGCCGGCAAACCGGAGATCGAGACAGCGAACTGGTCGGGCATGAAACACTCCTGGCGGGGCAAACGGGGTCGGTGGGCGATCGGATGCGATCGGGAAAATCGGATGAAAGGAAACGCGCAACGGGCGACAACGATCGCGCGACCCGCTCAGGTGATGCGCAGGTCGGCGACGGACAGCGGCACGCCGATTGAGATCACGACGCTGAATTCGTTCGGGCCGTAATCCTCGGCGCTGATCAACAGATGCTCGCGGCCCGACGGCGTATCGGCATCGCGCGCGTAAAGCATCGCGTAATGGGTCAGATCGAACTCGGGTTTGAACAAGTCGGCGCCGAACACGCGCTCGTCCATGGCAACCGGCGGCGCCCAGCGCGCGGGGTCTTCGCCCCACTGCCGCTCGTAACGGCGGCCGTCAACCTCGAACACCGGCTGACCAATGCGGCTGCCCGTCTGCGTCCAGGCGCGGAACGCTGCGGCGTTGTCGGGCGCGATTGTCTGGTGAAACACGAAATAGCCGATCGCCTCGATCACACCAGCGCTGGTGATCACCTGCAAGAAAGCGTCATCGGTGAGATAGAACCGGTGGATTTGGGTGGCGCCTTCGGCCAGCTGGATCAGGCCGATACGTTCGACGAACTGCGCGCCTTCCGGAGGCTGGAACAACAGCGCCCCGGCCGCCAGACGGAAAGGCAGCAGATCGATCTCAACTCCTGCTTTCGGCCGCAGCCCCAGCGGGAACACGGGCATCGTCGCAACAGGTGCCGGCTTGCGGAACAGGTCGAAGAACGCCATCAGCCCTGCGTCTCCACCGACATGAGCGCGTCGACTGCGACGCGTGCGCTGGCGAGATAGAACAGCGTCGCGCCCGGCGGCACGACGGCGGCGTCATCGGCGTTGAGGATCGCCTTGTAGGGCGCCTCGTGCAGCGCGTACCCGAGCAGCGTGGCGGCATGGTGGCGGCGCAGCCGGGCGAGATAATCGCCATAGCCGCGCGCGGGTGCCGACGCGGGCAGCGCCAGGCTGTACTGGGTCGGCCCATCTGCGATCGAAAGCATTTCCAGCGCAACGCAGGAGGCGCCAATATCGTGCGATGCGCGCACGATCAGCTCCGCCTGCACCGGCGTTGTGCATTCCACTTCCGGATGATGCCGCTTCAGCAGCGCCGCGGACTCTTCGCGATCGAAATGCGCCACCACGTGCGCGCGGCCGCCCACCGCCCGTACCGCCAGCGCAGCCGCGAGCGTCTGTTCGTCGGTCGGCGCATCGATGATGATGCGCCGCGCGGTGGCGACGCTCGCGCGTTCGTATCCGCTTGGGTTGGCCAGGGAAGTCACCCGCACATACCGCGCATGTTCTGGTCGCGGATTGGTTTCTCGCGCCGCGTCGACGATCACAATCTCGCGCTCGGCGCTGCCGGCCTCTTGCAGCAGCAGATCGATGATCCGGTCCGATTCGTAACCGTTCCAACCCACTAGCAGGGTGTGTTGTTGCATATCCGCATAGGTCCTTTTGCCGTGAAGTCCGCGCTGCCAGCGATCCGCCAGCACCGAAGAAGTCTTGCCGATCATCGACGCCAGCAGCGCGATGCCGCCGGGCATCAGCCAGAGCGCGGCAAAGTAGCGCCCTGCGGTGGTCGACGGACTGAAATCGCCGAATCCGACTGTGAAAGCGACGGTGGCGTAGAAATAGGGAAAGATGTCCAGCGCCGCCAGCTTCTCTTCGCCGAAGAGGACCATCGCTGCCCACGACACCAGGAAATGCGCAGCGATGGCGACCATGATCGCGGTCCAGCTCAACGTTGAGGCGTGCCTGCGCAGCGTCTTCAACAGACGGAACATCAGCATATGGGCGATCCGTCAGTCAGCGATGCGGTCGACCGACGCCGGCAATACCCGCACGACAGCGTCGGGCGCAGGCAAGGCCTGCTGGGTAGCTGCAGCTGGCGCCGGCAACGCCTGCGCACCGCGATAGCGCGCCAGAACCGCCTCTGCCCCCATGTTGTCGCCGAACAGACGCTTCTTCAGGCCATCGTCGCCCTGCTCCGCCTGGAGCTCCTCGGCAGCCTCGATGCGCGCGCCGGTCTCTGCTTGGCGCTGCTTGATGCGCTCCAGACTGTCGAGCGCGGTGCGCATCTTGGCGCTGGTGCCCGAATGCCTCGCAGCGATGGTCGCCTGCGCGCGCTGTACCGATTCAGTGGCGCGCACCGTGTCGATCTGCGCGCGCAGCCGCTCCAGCGCCCGCTCGCCCTGAGTGACCGAAACGCGCAGCTTGGCAATCGATGTGTCGTATTCTGCGATGAGCTGTGAATCCTCGCCGAGTCTGGATTCAAGGTCGGCGATGCGCTGGGCCACTTCCAACTGCAGCGATTCATCGTTCTTCTGCATCGCAGCCTGCATATAGCCTTCGTAGTCGCCGAACTTGCGACGATTCGCGTCTGCCCCATCGGCCTTCAGCTTGCGCTGCGCCATGAGTTTGGCCAGATCGTCGCGTGACCGGGTCAGCGCGGACTGTGCGTCGCGGGTTTCCTGGTCGAGGATGCGCAGCGCGTTCGCGTCGATCACGGTCTGGCCTGTTTCGGTCGCGGTGCCCCGGACCAGCGTGAAAAGCTTGTTGAGAATACCCATGCTTCAATCCTCCTTACGGAAGAGAAAAGGTTCGATGGCTTCAGCCGCATCGAGTGCGTTGTCCGCAAGGACGCGGATTTCCTCGAGCACGTTGAGGACCGGCGAACGCGACGACAACTCGCCGAAGACGATGTAAATGTCTTCGCCATCCGCTTGGCGGACGATACCGAGATTCGACAGCGGATTGATCGGATTCATGCGCAGACATGCGTCGTTGAGACCGGGCACATCGGCGACGTCGCCGACGGTCACCAGCGGGACGCTGACGAAGATCTGATCGCCGGAAACCGCCATGGTCACGTCCATATCGCCGTCGTCGTCGACCACGATGTGGATCGTCGGGTCTGCGCCGTCGATCAACTCGGCAGCCATGCCATAACGGATCAAGTACGGCTGCAGCGCTTCAAAAAGCGGACGGGCGGTCCAGGCTGCAGTAGGTACGACGGCCGAAGCGGCCGACATCGGTTGGGCCAAAGGGGTAGACATGGTGCTGTCGATCTCCGCGATCAGTAGAGAGGGAGGGGTGTTGTCCCGCTGCATGCGCTTCTCCAGCGCTTTCAGCAGGGGGTGATACAGGGGAAGCACATTCAGGGTGATCGTCTTGAGCCCGCGACCCTTCAACCGTTCGCGGAAGCGTGCTTGGCGTTGCGCCTCGGGCGAAGGTGGACGGGCCATGGAGTCGGGTCGATTGCTGTCGTGACACGTAACGTTACATATAACGGCAGGTGAACGCAAGAGCGCATACGCATACGCGTCTGACCGCTTGAATAGGCGGCACAACGCTTCGGTCTCGGCGTGTCGGGCAAAGCGGCGGTCTTGCGAGCTCTGCCGGGCTCACGGATCAATGGGTCGTTCACCCGGATGGTCAGCGACAACTGCCTATCGCAGCGGATGCTTCAATCAGAGCACCCGGGCAGGATCGCTCAGGCCGTATTGCGAAGACAGCCGCGCCAGCGCGATGCTGTCTTGGATGCCGAGTTTCTCAAATAGCCGCGATTTGTGGGTGTTCACGGTCTTCGCGCTGAGACTCAGTCGTTTGGCGATCTCTTCCT
>JAYUIZ010000657.1:0-4504 GCA_043765595.1 Lysobacter sp.
TAGGCGATCGGCTCGCGCGAGGATTCGATCAGTGCGTCGCAACGACGCTCGGTCTCGCGGACCTGCGCTTCCAGCCGGCGCTGGGCGCGACGGGCTTCCACGTCGGCCCACTCGCGGCGCACCGTGGCCAGCAGCTGCGGGGGTTTGTGGCGCAGGGCAAGGGCGCGCACGCCGCCACCGAGCAGTTCGGAAAAGCTGTCGGTGTCGACGTTTTCGACCACTGCGACCAGCGGGATGTCCTTGCCGCTGGTGGTGACCTGCAGCTGCACGTCGGCGAGCGGGATCAATTTGCAGGGGTGGGACGCCAGCACCAGATCGACCGTTTGTCCGATCAGCATGGTGGCCAGTTCGGTCGCGGTCGCGGGCCGCAGCGGCCGTACCGCGATCCCGGCGTTCCGTAGTCCGCTGACGATGCCCTCGGCCTCCTCGACACTGTCATCCACCAGCATCAGACGCAGCGCGGGATCGTTGCTTTTCGACATGCGGGAGCTCTCCGGGGGGCAAGGTATGGTACGCGGTGCCGGCTTCCGATGCCGATGGCGACGACAACCGATGTCTCAGTTCGGGATGTCCTGATGTACAGGTTCTGATGTGCAGGTTGCCGTCGCAAGGTTTCAGTCCACAGGCTTACTTTGCGACAACGCGGTGCTCGCAGACAATGGGCGCTTGCCCGGATCGCCGGCCACTTCACGCACCAGCTTGGGGACCAGATAGCCCGACAGCCGCGCCATCAGTGCGCCATGCAGCGCCAGCGCGCGCTCGTCGTCGACCTCGAAATGCGCCGATCCGGTCACCCTGTCCAACTGGTGCAGGTAATACGGCAGCACCCCGGCGGCGAAACCGCGCTCGGATAGCGCGGCCAGAGCCTCGACGCTGTCGTTGACCCCGCGCAGCAGCACCGCCTGATTGAGCAGCGTCGCCCCGGCGTCGCGCAGCTGCGCCATCGCCAGGTCGACGGTGGCGTCGAATTCCTGCGCATGATTGGCATGCACCACCACGGCCACCGGCCAGGGCTGGGCGCGCAGCCAGGCGGTCAATGCGTCGTCGACCCGCTCCGGCAGCACGATCGGAAGCCGGGTATGGATGCGCAGCCGGCGCAGGTGCGGAATGGTTGCCAGTTGTGCGGTCAGTTCGGCCAGTTTGTCGGTCGACAGCGACAACGGGTCGCCGCCGGAGAGGATGACCTCTTCGATGCTGGCGTCGGCGCGGATGGCCTCGACCGCCTCGCGCCACTGCCCGGCGGCGGCGGTTTCCTCGGCATAGGGAAAATGACGGCGGAAGCAGTAGCGGCAGTGGACCGCACAGCTGCCGGTAGCGATCAACAGCGCCCGGCCGGCATATTTATGGATGACGCCGGTGGCGGCCTTCGCCGCGCCATCGCCCACCGCATCCAGGCCGAAGCCGGGCATCGGCCGAAGCTCTTCGTCCAGCGGCAGCACCTGCCGCAGCAGCGGGTCGTGCGGGTCGCCCGGGCGCATGCGGGCGACGAAGCCCCGCGGCACCCGCAGCGGGAACTGCGCCGCGGCCTCGGCGGACAGACCCGGCACCCGGCCTTCCAGTCCCAGCAGCGCCAACAGCTCGGCCGGCTCGCGCACGGCGTCGCGCCATAGGCGTTTCCAGTCGGCGGCGGGATGCGGTGCGGGGGAGGCTGCGGGTATCATGTGTGGTTAATCGGGCCAAAGGTGTCGGGACGCACCGTCGTTCCGGGGTCCGGCCCAACATTCTAGTCGCCCATGGGTCGTGCAGACCCCGAGGCGGTTCCGCAGATCGCATCCATCAGGAGTAACCATGGCCAGTGTGGGCATGAACGACGTCAAGAACGGCCAGAAGATCCTGGTCAACAACGATCCCTGCGTCATCACCGAAACCGAATACGTCAAACCGGGCAAGGGCCAGGCCTTCACCCGCATCAAGTTCCGCAACATCAAGTCGGGCCGCGTGGTTGAAATGACCATGAAGGCGACCGACTCGCTGGAAGTGGCCGATGTGGTCGACACCGACATGCAGTTCCTCTACGCCGACGGCGAGTACTGGCACTTCATGAACCCGGAAAGCTTCGAGCAGGTGCAGGCCGACAAGGCCGGCATGGGCGGCGCTGAGAAATGGTTGAAGGGTGAGGAAGCGTGTCAGGTCACGCTGTGGAACGGCATCCCGATCGCGGTCACCCCGCCGAACTTCGTCGAACTGAAGATCGTCGAGACCGACCCGGGCGTCCGCGGCGACACCTCCGGCGGCGGCGGCAAGCCGGCCGTCCTGGAAACCGGCGCCGTGGTCCGCGTACCGCTGTTCGTAGGCCAGGAAGAAATCATCAAGGTGGACACGCGTTCCGGCGAGTATTTCAGCCGGGTCAAATGACTGTCCAAGCAAGAATTTCCAATATGAGCAGCGACATCAATCCTGATGTCTTCCCGCACGATCGCATCGCACTATTTAGCGATGCGGTTTTCGCGATTGCGATCACCCTGCTGGTGATCGAGATCAAGATTCCCACGCATGCCGAGGTGCATGCGCTCGGGCTTGCGGGGGCGCTGCGCGGGATGATCCCGCTGTTTGTCGGCTATTTGGTCAGCTTCCTGGTCATCACGCTGTTCTGGGTGGGCCACATGAAAACCTGGAAATACGTGACATCTGCGACCTCGGGCATGGTTTGGCTGAATATCTTCGAGCTGCTGTTCGTCGCGCTGATGCCCTTCACAACGGGCATGTATTCGGAGTATTTCGGCGACGACCTCGCGTTTTCGCTGTACTGCCTGAATCTGGTAGGCATCGCCGTATTTTCCTACTGGTTGCGCAGCGTGGTGATCCGTCGCGAAGGTCTTGTCGAGAAGCTTGGTGCGCATGAGGTCGCGTGGCTGCGCGCCCAGACCATGATCGCGATGTTAGTGTTCATCGCGTGCATGCTGCTGGCGTCGGTCACGCCGTGGTTGGCGCGCTATGGTTTGATCGCCATCTTCGTGCTGCAGTGGGTCATGAAGCGTTATCTCAACCGTCGCGAGCGCCAGCGGCTCGCGACTGCGGCCGGCTGACCAGTCGGGTTGCGATGGGGGCGGATGCCCTGCCGCACAGTCGCCCGATGGAATGCGACAATGCCGCGATGACCTGCCAGCCCGTCTCTGAAGCCCGCCCGCCCGAAACCTGCGACCTGCTGATCGAGGCCCGTTACGTGGTGCCGGTGCAGCCGCACGGCATCGTGCTCGACCATCACGCGGTGGCGATCCGCGGCGGCGAGATCCTCGCGGTGCTGCCCATTGCCGACGCCCGCGCGCGTTTTGAAGCCAAGGAAACGGTGTCGCGTCCCGAGGGCGCGCTGATGCCCGGTCTGATCAATGCGCACTGCCACAACCCGATGACGCTGATGCGCGGGGTCGCCGACGACTTGCCGTTGAAGCAGTGGCTGCAGGACCACATCTGGCCGATCGAAGGCGCGGTCATGGGCCCGGAGTTCGTGGCCGACGGCATCGAACTGGCCATCGCCGAGATGCTGCGTGGCGGCACCACCTGCTGCAACGAGAACTACTTCTTCCCCGACGTGCAGGCCGCGACCTACAGGCGTCACGGCTTCCGCGCCCGCGTCGGCCTGCCGGTGATTGATTTCCCGACCGCGTGGGCGAAGAGCGACGACGAGTATTTCGACCGCGCCGGCGAAGTCCATGATCAATGGCGTCACGACACGCTCATCGCCACCGCATTCGCGCCGCATGCGCCGTACACGGTGTCGGACGAGAACTTCGAGCGCATCCGCATGCTTGCCGATCAGCTCGATCTGCCGGTGCATCTGCACACCCACGAAACCGCGCAGGAAGTGCAGCAGTCGCAGAAGCAGTACGGCCAGCGCCCGATTGCGCGGCTCGACCGGCTTGGTTTAATCAATGATCGACTGATCGCGGTGCACATGACCCAGCTCACCGACGCCGAGATCGTGCTTTGCGCCGAACGCGGCGTCAGCGTCGTGCATTGCCCGGAATCCAATCTCAAGCTCGCCTCGGGCTTCTGCCCGGTGCACAAACTGGTGCATGCCGGCGTGAACGTCGCCATCGGCACCGACGGCTGCGCGAGCAACAACGATCTCGACATGTTCGGCGAGATGCGCACCGCCGCGCTGCTGGCGAAAGCGGTGGCGGACGACGCGGCGGCGTTCGACGCCGCCAGCGCGCTGCGCGCGGCCACGCTGGGCAGCGCCAAGGCAATGGGCTTCGACCATCTGGTGGGATCGATCGAAGCTGGCAAACAGGCCGACCTGGCCTGCGTGGATCTGTCGGCATTGGAAACCCAGCCGCTGTATCACGTGCTGTCGCAGCTGGTCTACACCACCGGCCGCCATCAGGTGTCCGACGTGTGGATCGCCGGCAAAGCGAAGCTGCGCGACCGCGTGCTGGTCGACATGGACATCGATGCGCTGACCGCGAACGCCAGACAGTGGCGGGAGCGGATCGGTGCAGTGCGTGCTTGATCTGCTTTATCGCAACATTTTTATCTAAACATCATTCACCAAGCATCTCATCGA
>JAYUIZ010000658.1:0-1626 GCA_043765595.1 Lysobacter sp.
GCGCACACCGATGCTCCGTCGCGGTCGCGGTGCGGACGCGCGCTGGGAAGCCTGCGGCTGGGAAGATGCCTTCGCGGAGATCGAACGCCGGCTGTTGCCACTGCTCGACGCACACGGCCGCAGCGCGCTGGCATTGAGCTTCGGCAATCCCATCGTGCATAAGCTGGGACTGCAGCTGTATGTGCCGCGCCTGGCGCGCGCTGCGGGCACGCCGAACGTCTTCAGCGCATCGACGCTGGACCAGATGCCCAAGCACGTCGCATGCGGGCTGATGTATGGGCACTGGTTGAGCATTCCCGTGCCGGATATCGAACGCACCGACCTGTTGATCGTGCTCGGCGCCAACCCCATCGCCAGCAACGGCAGCCTGTGGACCGTGCCGGATTTCCGCAGCAAGGCCCGGGCGCTGCGCGAACGCCGCGGGCGGATGATCGTGATCGATCCGCGCCGCAGCGAAACCGCCGACGTTGCTGACGAGCACCACGCGATCCGTCCCGGCGGCGACGTTTTCCTGCTGCTCGGCATGCTGCAGCATCTGCTCGCAAACGGATCGCCCCGGCTCGGCGCCGCCGACGGGCGCGTAGCCGGTCTGGGCGAATTGCAGGCTGCGGTGATCGCATTCACGCCCGAACGCATGGCTGAGGCCGCAGGTCTGGACGCGGCGACTATCCGCCATCTCGCCAACGCGCTGCGCGATGCGCCGCGCGCCGCACTTTACGGCCGCATCGGCACCTGCACCCAGCCGTACGGCACGCTCTGCAGCTGGCTGATCGAAGTGCTGAACCTCGTCACCGGTCGCATCGACGCCGAAGGCGGCATGCGCTGGCCGCTGGCGCCCGCGTTTCAGGCCAACAGCACCGGCCAAGGCAGTCGCGGACGCGGCGTGGTGATGGGGCGCCGCCATTCGCGGGTAAGCGGCGCGCCGGAAGTGATGGGCGAATTCCCGATGGGTTGTCTCGCCGAGGAAATCGACACCCCCGACAGCGAGGACAGGCTGGGAGCCGGGACAAAAGTGCGCGCGCTGGTCACCATCGCCAGCAACCCGGTGCTGTCCGCGCCGAACGGCGCACGCCTCGCCGCCGCGCTGGACGGTCTGGACTTCATGCTCAGCCTGGATATCTATCGCAACGAAACCACGCGCCATGCCGACGTGATCCTGCCGGCGCTCTCGCCGCTGCAGGAACCGCATTACGACGTCGCGTTCACGCAGTTGGCGTGGATGCATGCCGCGAGGTTCAGTCCTTCGGTGCTGCCTGTTCCAGAAGATGCCTGGCCGGAGTGGAGGATCCTGATGCGGCTGGCGGCGATGCTGGAAGGCCACGACAACGCGGCCGATGTCGATGCCCGCGACGAAGACGCGCTGAAGAAAGACCTGCACGGCATGTTCACTGCCGCAGGCGTGCCGGCGGAGCAGCAGCCCGATCAGGTTGCCGCCCTGCTCCGCGCCAGCGCCCATCTCTCCGGCCCGGAACGCCAGCTCGATCTGGGTCTGCGTGCCGGCCCTTGGGGCGATCGTTTCGGCGCGAATCCCGAAGGATTGTCATTGGCGAAGTTGAAGGCATCGCCACACGGCATCGATTTCGGGCCACTGCAGGCGCGATTGCCCGGTGTGCTGCGCACGCCTGA
>JAYUIZ010000659.1:0-4498 GCA_043765595.1 Lysobacter sp.
CTACATTTTGAAATAGATTTCGGCTGAAAAATAGACGAAAATAGTGATTCAAGACAAATTCATGCTGCCGTTTCGGCCATGCTTTATTCCTTCAGCATCCACTTTTTTTTATCGCCAAACGCATGACATTATCGCAACCAGATACGCGCATCACGCACCACGCTGTCGAGCATTTTAAAAAACCCGACGTCGTTTACCTATGGGTGAATGGCAATGACCCGGCATGGCAAGCGAAGCGCCGGGGGCAAGCGTTGCTTCATCCAGCTATTGTCAAGTTTGGATATTCGAATGTCGATGGGCGCTTTCGCGATATCGGTGAACTCAAATACAGTCTGCGCTCACTCAACCGTCATCTCGACAGCATCGGCACGATCCATCTCGTCACCGACGACCAACGCCCTTCTTGGTTGGCGGACCATCCGCAACTACGGCTGGTATCGCATCGCGACATCAGAGCCGAAGCTGGCCCAACGTTTTCTTCAACCTGTCTGGAAGCATCTATCCATCGAATTCCTAACTTGTCCGAAAAATTCATCTATCTCAATGACGATTTGTTTTTAGGCGAGGGATTTTCCGTTAACCATCTGTTTTCGGACGACGGGCGTTTCAAAATATATTTTGACGACGACACCGAAAAACAGATCCATCCGGATCCACTCGCATGGGATTGCATCTATGCGAGTACCAGTCAATCCATGCTTGCCGACGTGATCGATGGCTATGTCCATTACGATGCCAGCTTCGCGCATACGCCAAGAGCGTTCTCGACATCAGCGATAAGACGGTTTGAACTACTGTTCCCGGATGCATATGCATCCGCCAGAGCTGAAGTTTTTCGCGAATCGAAAACGCCTTCGGTGCTGGTCGACATGCATCAGCGCTGGCTACAAGCGACTGGCGCGGCATCCATCGCAAGCGCACCCCTACAATTGATTCACTCCCATGCCATTGACCTTCAAAACCGACTCGACGATCTAGTCGCCGCATCGCCGCACCTCGCTTTCTTCTGCATCAACGATACGCTCGACAATGCGCCGAACGATCATCCGGCTTTCGGGAAAATACAGCAAGCGCTTGAGACATTGTTCCCGAGACCATCGCCCTTCGAGATTGCAGGATAAGTCGGCTACAGCGACAACCCTTATAAGGCCGTAAGGCGGAGAACCTTCGTAGGGTGCATAAGCCGAAGGCGTCATGCACCGGCTTCGAGAGTTCAGCGATTGCGGTGCCTCCATGGCGCATGACGCCTTCGGCTTATGCGCCGTACGCACGCCGCACTTGCGATCGCCTGTGCGTGATCGCTAATGCCCCGCGTCCCACTACCGCCCCACAGGCCCTGGCTGCTGCGCAAAGAACCGGATCATTTCGCGGCTGGCATCGGGGCCTTGCGGGTCGGTGCAGGAGCCTTCCGCGCTGCCGCCCGACCAGGCATGGCCGGCGCCGTGCAGCAGCCAGTGTTCCAGCACCGGGCGACGCTGGGCGTCGGTGTGCACGCTGCGCGTGTAGGCGTGACGATCGGGCGGGGATTCGCGGCTGACCTGCGTCGCCAGCGCCGCGCCTGCGCCGGCCTGTGCCAGCACGTGCTCGCCGTTGACCGGGTGCACGGTGCGGTCGCGGTCGCCGTGGAAGACGATGGTGGGCATCGCCGGGCCGCGGCGGACGGGGTGGCCCGCGCTGCCTTGGCGCATCGCCGAGAACGCGGTGCTGACGTCGGTGGCCGCGCCCGGCGCCAGGCCGGAATGCACGCCGACCGCTGCGAACAGGTCGGGATATGCGGCGCCCATGATCGCCGCCGCGGCGCCGCCGGCCGACAGCCCGGCCACGTAAACGCGTGCGGGATCGACGTTGTGCGCCGCCATCACCGCGCGGGTCATGCCGGCGATGATCGCGGGTTCGCCGCCGTCGCGGGACTGGTCCGCGGCGTTGAACCAGTTCCAGCAGCGCGCGCTGTTGGCCGATTGCGGCTGTGCGGGATAGACGACCAACCAACCCTCGGCTTCGGCCAGCGCGTTCATGCCGGTGCCGGCGGCGAAATCCTCCGGCGACTGGGTGCAGCCGTGCAGCATCACCAGCAGGGACGGCGGCTGCGTAAGTGCGCGGCCGGGTAGGTATAGGCGGTAGTCGCGCTGGCCTTCGGGGCCGGCATAGACGTGGGTGTTGAAGCTTGCACCTGGGGCGCAGGCCGGCGCCTGGGCCGGGACACGACGCTGACCCTTCAGCGGCATGCTGCGCAGCTTGGCCATCAGGCTGCGGGGCAGTGGGGCCGGGCCGCTGCGGCCGGCGGTTGAGCCCGGGGCGGCGGCGTCGGCACGCGGCTGCGCCTGCGACGGGTCCGACGTCCACGCGCCGCCGCTGACGGGAGACGGTGGCAGCATGTCGATCGTCGCGCGGCCGTGCGGGGTGTTGGATGCGGTTGCGTTCGATGAAGTCGTGCCCGGCGAGATCATGCCCGGCGAGATCATGTCCGGCGAGCCGGTGCCTTCGCCACGCAACACCGCCATCGCCTCGCGCAGGCGGCCTTGGCGGGTGAGTCGGGTGGCATGGGCCATGTCGATGGTCTTGTGCAGCATGGGAATGATCTCCTGCGCGATAGCGCGATAAATGGATGCTGCCGGCGGCGGAGCCGGCAGGGAATCTCAGACGATGCGGTCGCGCAGGGCGGCCTTGACCTCGGGGCTGGCCTGCAGCGCACCGAGTACCTGCAGCCGACCGATGGTCTCGCGCGCAAGCTGGGCGCTGACGTCGGGTGCGATCACGGCCAGCCCCAGCACCTGGATGTCCAGGATTTCGCCGGCGGCACGCACCGCTTCGAGGTCCGCCCGGCTGAACTGGCGCAGCCCCAGCTCCAGCCGGCGACGGGCGACGGACTGGCTGACGGCATCCTCATGGCGATCCAGCTGGTTGCGGATGGCGGTGCGGATGAAGTCCGTACGGTTGGCGTAGAAGCCTTCCTGCACCAGCAGGTCCACCCGTCCCAGATCCATGTGGCCCAGGTTGATGGTGATTTTCTCGCTGTCGTTGCCGCGGCTGGGCAGGGTCTGGGCGCGTCGGGTCATGGGCGTACCTTACACCACCATCTATCTGGATGGTAAGGAGGTGGCCAATCGAGGTTGAAGCGTTAAGGCCCGCCCGAAGACGGCCATAGCGCAGCGTCCATCTTCGGCAGGGCGACGAAAGCTACGGGCGCGCACGGCGACCGCTCACGCGGGATTGGCGGGCGGCTGTGCATACTCGACTGCCCTTCAGCCGGCCTGCTTCGCCTATGGATCCCTACAAGATTGCCGTGACCCTGGTCGGGTTGGCGCTGCTCAGCGCGGCTTGGATGCCGCACTTGCTCAAGCGCTATCCGCTGACCCTGCCAATGTTCTACGTGGCGATCGGGTATGTGGTGTATTCGCTGCCCATTGACCTGCCGCGCGCCGATCCGCTGCGGTTCCCGGTGGTGGCGGAGCATCTGACCGAGCTGGCGGTGCTGGTGGCGCTGGTAGGTGCGGGGCTGCGGATCGACACTCGCTTCAGCTGGCGACGCTGGCGCCTGACCTGGCGGCTGCTCGGTATCACCATGCCGCTGACCATCCTGGGCGGCGTGCTGCTGGGTCAGCATCTGCTGGGTTACGGGCTGGCCACGGCGATGCTGCTGGGCGCGGTACTGGCGCCGACCGATCCGGTGCTGGCCTCGGATGTGCAGGTGCATGGGCCGGGCGAAGGCGGCGAGGACCCGGTGCGTTTCGGGCTGACGTCCGAGGCCGGGCTGAACGACGGTCTGGCGTTCCCGTTCGTGTGGCTGGCCATTGCGCTGGCGCTGGCGGCCGCCGGGGAGCCGATGGACTGGGGCCGCTGGTTGGCGCTGGACGTAGCGTGGCGGGTGGGCACGGGCGTGCTGATCGGCTGGGGCGTCGGCTACGGGCTGATGCACCTGATTTTCCGGGTGGAACGCGAAGATGCCTCGCTGGCGACGACCAGCGACGGCATGATCGCGCTCGCCATCACCCTGTTTGTCTATGGCGTGGCGGAGTTGTGCCACGGCTACGGGTTTCTGGCGGTATTCGTGGCTGCAGTGGTGGTGCGGCAGCACGAGCGCGACCACGAGTACCACACCACCCTGTCGCTGTTCGCCGAACAGTGCGAAAAGCTGCTGATGGCGCTGCTGCTGATCCTGCTGGGCGGCGCGGTGGCCAGCGGCATCCTGGGCGCGCTGTCGCGGCAAGAGATCTTGTTCGCACTGATCTTCGTGCTGCTGGTGCGGCCGCTGGCCGGATGGATCGGCACCATCGGCACCGGGCTTCAGCAGCGTGATCGATGGACCATCGCGGTATTCGGCGTGCGCGGTATCGGTTCGTTGTACTACTTGGCATTCGCGCTCAATCAAGCGGAATTTCCGGGGACGCGGGCGCTGTGGTCGATGGTGTGCCTGGTGGTGCTGTTGTCGATCCTGGTGCACGGCATCAGCGCGCGGCAGGTGATGGAATGGCTGGATCGGCGGCGTGGGCGGCGCGGC
>JAYUIZ010000660.1:0-1623 GCA_043765595.1 Lysobacter sp.
TCGCCTGCATCATCGCGCGCCGCAGGAACGCGAAATCCCACAGCGAGCCGCCCATCTGCCGCCACAGCACCGCCGAACGCAGCGCGGAGAGCAACAGGGCGCGGATTTCGGCCACCACATCCGGCTGCTGCAGGTAGTGAGGGTTGCCCTGGACGATGACCTTAGGCCGCAGGTGACTGATGGTGTCGGCGTACAGCTGGCCGAGGCGGGCGATGGCGTCGGGATGGATGCTGCCCTGACGTTCGGCGATGTCTTCCAGCGCGCGGATACCGCTCAGGACTTGGCCGGCCAATGTCTCGTCGGCGACGAAGCGGCGTTCGATCTGCAGCACTGCTCGGGCCAGTGGCGGCAACGCGGGGTCGGCATTGGTGTTGCCCAGATAATCGCGCAGCAGCAGCAGACCGCTGCGCACCGAGCGCGAGCCGCCGTAGACGGCTTCGGCGGATGCGGCGTCGATCCGGAACACGCTGTCGAGCGCGGCGCGCTCCGCGGTGGCATCGGCGTGTCCGGTATCGGCGATCTGCCGCACCAGTTTCAGCGCCTGCAGCATGCCGGCGAGCGCGAGAACGCGGGAACGTACATCCATGGTCATGATCGATCAGTTCTTTGTAGGAGCGGTTGATCAGCCATCCGGCTGTTGAAAGCCGGCCGCGATGTCTTTGCGGCTTGGCTGAAACCATGATGTGGGGCCGGCGTCGCGCCGTTCCAACGGCGCATCGGTGGCTGCGATCACCGCGCCGCCGAGGCACACCTCATCCTTGTATAACACCAGCGACTGACCCGGCGTGACCGCGCGCTGCGGACGCTCAAATACGACCGCCAAACTGCCGTCTCCCAGTACTTCGACCTCGCAGGCTTCGTCCTGCTGGCGGTAACGGGTCTGCGCGGTGCAGGCGAAGCGGGTGGCCGGCGCAACGCCCGAAATCCAGTGTGCGGTCTCGGACCACAGCCACGTCGACAGCAGATAGGGCGAATCGCTGCCCTGATCCACGATCAGGGTGTTGTCGCGCACGCGCTTGCCCACCACGAACCACGGCGCCGCCGCGAAACCGCGCACGCCGCCGATCTGCAGGCCTTCGCGCTGGCCGAGGGTGAAATAGAACACCCCCGGATGCTCGCCGACCTGGCGGCCGTCCGGCGTCACCATCGGTCCGGGCTTGGCTGGCAGGTATTGCGACAGGAATTCGCGAAAGTCGCGCTCGCCGATGAAACAGATGCCGGTGGAGTCCTTCTTCGCGGCGGTCGGCAGGCCGGCATCGGCGGCCATGCGGCGCACGTCGGTCTTGATCAGTTCGCCCAGAGGGAAGAGGGTCGCCGCCAGCTGCATCTGGGCGAGCTGATGCAGGAAGTAGCTCTGATCCTTGCTACGGTCGGCGGCGCGCAGCAGTTGCCAGGCGCCATCGCGTTCGCGAACCCGGGCGTAATGGCCGGTGGCGATGAAGTCGGCGCCCAGTTCGCGGGCGGCGTCGAGGAAATGCTTGAACTTGATCTCGCGGTTGCACAACACGTCGGGGTTCGGCGTGCGCCCAGTGGCGTATTCGGAGAGGAAATGCTGGAACACGCCGGACCAGTATTCGCTGGAGAAATCGCGGAAATGGATCGCCAAGCCCAGCCGGCCGCTGA
>JAYUIZ010000661.1:0-4489 GCA_043765595.1 Lysobacter sp.
GGCGAACGAAGAGCAAATCCCCCCGCCGATCGCTGCGCCAGCGACGGCCCCATTTTTCAAAGGGGGCGGTGCGGCGTCGGTCTGGAGGTGGAGAGGTGCGTTGGTGATGGATGCGGCGAAGCGATTGGGGTTGGAATCGTTCGTGAGGCTTCTGGAGGAAGAGCTCGGGCCTGAAGGCCCTCCTACGAAAAAGGCCTCCTACAAAAGCCAAAGCCCCGCCTCTCGATTGACCGGCACGGGCATCCGGGCCACCCTTCCGCGTTCGGCCGGAGGGGCCGGGCAAACCGGGGAGTAGTGCATGACTTTGGCGAAGACCATCGGCTGGGGGCTGCTGTCGCTGTTCGCAGCGTTCTGTCTGGGCACCGTGGCGCTGTCGCGGGGGGAGACGATCAGTGCGTTCTGGATCGTGGCGGCGGCGGTGTCGATGTTCGCGATCGGGTATCGGTTCTATTCGAAATACATCGCCGAGTACGCGCTGCGCTTGGACGGGACGCGGGCGACGCCGGCGTGGCGGCGCAACGACGGGCTGGACTACGTGCCCACCGACAAGCGGGTGCTGTTTGGGCACCATTTCGCTGCGATCGCGGGCGCGGGGCCATTGGTTGGCCCGGTGCTGGCGGCGCAGATGGGCTACTTGCCGGGGATGCTGTGGATCCTGTTCGGGGTGATCCTGGCGGGCGCGGTGCAGGATTTCATGGTGTTGTTCCTGTCGACGCGGCGCGACGGGCGGTCGCTGGGCGACATGATCCGCAGCGAGATGGGCAACGCGGCCGGGCTGACGGCGATGGTCGGCATTCTGGCGATCATGGTGATTCTGCTGGCGGTGTTGGGGCTGGTGGTGGTGAAGGCGCTGGCGATCAGTCCGTGGGGCACGTTCACGGTGGCGATGACCATTCCCATCGCATTGTTTATGGGGATTTATCTGCGCTGGCTGCGGCCGGGGCGGATTCTGGAAGTGTCGGTCATCGGCGTAGTGCTGTTGCTGGCGTCGATCTGGCTGGGCGAAGCGGTGGCAGCGTCGGCGGTGTGGGGGCCGCGCTTCACGTTCGACGGCAAGGCGCTGGCGTGGATGTTGATCGGTTACGGCTTTGTGGCCGCGGTGCTGCCGGTGTGGCTGCTGCTGGCGCCGCGCGATTACCTCAGCACCTTCCTCAAGATCGGCACGGTGGTGCTGCTGGCGGTGGCGATATTGTTCGCGATGCCTGATCTGAAAATGCCGGCGATCACGCAATTCATCGACGGCAGCGGCCCGGTGTTCTCGGGCTCGCTGTTCCCGTTCCTGTTCATCACCATCGCGTGTGGCGCGATCTCGGGTTTCCATGCGCTGATCAGCAGCGGCACCACGCCGAAAATGCTGGAGAACGAGCGCGACGCGCGGGTGATCGGTTACGGCGGCATGTTGATGGAAGCGTTCGTCGCCATCATGGCCTTGATCGCAGCCTGCGTGCTGGACCCGGGCCTGTATTTCGCGATGAATTCGCCGGCAGCGTTGATCGGCACCACGCCGGAATCGGCGGCGGCGGCGATTTCCAGCTGGGGTTTCGTGATCACGCCGGAGATGCTGACCGCGACCGCGAACGAGATCGGTGAATCGACAGTCTTGTCGCGCACCGGCGGCGCGCCCACGCTGGCGGTGGGCATGGCGCAGATCCTGCACGGCCTAGTCGGCGGCAACGGGATGATGGCGTTCTGGTACCACTACGCGATTTTGTTCGAAGCGCTGTTTATCCTGACCACCATCGACGCCGGCACGCGCGTGGCGCGCTTCATGATCCAGGAAGTGGTGGGCGTGGCGTACGCGCCGTTCCGCCGCACCGAAAGCTGGACCGCGAACATCGTCTGCACCGGGCTTGCGGTGTCGGGCTGGGGCTGGTTTTTGTATCAGGGCGTGGTGGATCCGCTGGGCGGCATCAATACGCTGTGGCCGCTGTTTGGTATCGCCAACCAGATGTTGGCCAGCATCGCGATGATCTTCGTGTGCGTGGCCATCGTGAAAATGAAACGCGAGCGTTATCTGTGGGTCCCTGCCCTGCCGACGGCGTGGCTGCTGGTGTGCACGATGACAGCGGGCTGGCAGAAACTTTTCCACGCGGACCCGAAAATCGGTTTTCTCGCCAATGCCGAAAAGTTCGGCACGGCGCTGTCGTCTGGCGAGATTCTGGCACCCGCGAAAACGCTGCAGGACATGGAGCGGATCGTGTTCAACAATCAGCTGAACGCGGGGCTGTGCGTGCTGTTCATGAGCGTGGTGACGCTGATGCTGATCTTCGGCGTTCGTGCCGCGTTGATCGCGCGCCGACAGACGCAGCCCAGCGTGCTGGAGAGCGATTATGTCGCGATCGATGCGGTTCTCTGAGCGCCTGCGCAGCCTGTGGCGGTTCCTGGCGCAGACCGGGCGACTGATCGTTGGCGTGCCCGACTACGACCTGTACGTGGCGCACATGCGGCGCATGCATCCGGACACGCCGCCAATGACCCGCGAGGCCTTCTTCGCCAACCGGCTGGAAGCCCGCTACGGGCGCGGGGCGTCGCGCTGCTGTTGACGCGCTTGCGTCGGGGCGCGGCCGCCGCGTTTTGCGATAGGATCGGCTATGCGCGGCGCCTGGGGTTGCATCGCGCCTCTCGTCTTCAATCGTCCGTTCCGGGGATCTCCATGCATCGAACCATCATCGCGCTGGCCCTCGCCTGCGCCGCGCACACCGCCACCGCCGCAGCAGCCATCGATATTCCCGCCGACATTCCGGTCATGGATTTCGTGCGCAACCCCACCTACAGCAGCGTGAAGATTTCGCCGACCGGCGAGTATCTGGCATTGACGGTTGATCGCGGCGAACAGGACGTGTTGGCAGTGCTGCGGACCCGCGACCTCAGCATCGTCCACGTCAATACGCTGCCGGACGAGAAGAGCGTCGGCGCATTCCAGTGGGTCAGCCCGGAACGGCTGATGTTCAATTCGATCAAGAAGTTCGGGCGCTTCGCACAACCGTTCGGCACCGGCGAGTGGTATTCGGTCAGCGCCGATGGCTCGTCGCCGCGCGTGCTGGAGTTGGCGGAGAAGGGTTCGACCGACGTGCCGACCTACTCGCGCTTCAGCGTGCTGGACAATCCCCAGAACGACGCCGGCACGATCCTGATGACCATGAGCTACCCACGCTCTTCGGAAGGCGAGAACACCGAAGTGGTGGAAGTGAACACGCTCACCGGACGCTGGAAAAGCATTGCCCGCGCGCCGCGCGAGAACTGCGGCATGGCGCTGGACGAAAAGAAGATCCCGCGTTACGCGATCTGCTACGACAGCGAGGACGCGGCCGGCAATTACGATTCGCACAACGAGCTCTACCGTCGCGGCGAGGACGGCAAGTGGACGCTCGTCAACAGCTCCAAAGCGTCGGGGAAGATGTTGTCGATCGTCGGCACTTCGGCCGACGGCCGCATCTATGCGACCCAGAGCGACGGCAAGGCGCCCGAGGCCTTCGGCCTGATCGATGCGGCGACCGGCGAATTCCGAAGCCTATTTCACGACCCGGTGTCCGAACCCTCGAACTACATCGTTTCGGCCGACCGCGACACGGTGCTAGCGGTGGTCACCGAAGCCGGCAAGCCGAAGATCACCATCATCGATGAGGAACATCCCGATACCGCGATCTACGCATCGCTGGCCGAGGCGTTCCCCGACCGGTTCGTCGACTTTTCCAGCGCGACCCGCGACGGCAAGCAGATCGTGGTCTCGGTCAGCGGCGACCGCACGCCGGGCGAGCTGTATCTCTACGACCGCAGCACCGGCAAAGCGCGTTTCCTGATGCAGGGCCGCGCGTGGATCGACGCCAAGCGCATGGCCAGCGTCAAGCCCATTTCGCTCACCACCCGCGACGGCATGAAGATCTACGGCTATCTCACGGTGCCCAACGGCAGCGACGGCAAGAACCTGCCGATGATCGTCAACGTGCACGGCGGCCCGATGGGTCCGCGCGACGACTGGGGCTTCAACTGGGAAACCCAACTGCTGGCCAGCCGCGGTTATCTGGTGCTGCAGATCAACTACCGCGGTTCCGGAGGGTTCGGCAAGGCGTTCCAGGACATGGCCTACGGCGCATGGGCGACCGGAATCATGGACGACATCATCGACGCCACCAAATGGACCATCGCTCAAGGTTATGCCGACAAGGATCGCGTTTGCATTTACGGCGGCAGCTTCGGCGGTTACGCATCGATGATGGCGCCGGCACGCGAGCAGAACCTGTTCAAGTGCGCCTTCGGCTATGTCGGCGCTTACGATGCCGAAGTGCAGATGACCAAGAGCGACACCAGCAATGCCGACAGCGGCCGCCGTTACCTGCTGCGCGCGCTGGGCAAGACCAAGCCGGAACGCGACGCGATGTCGCCGGTGAATCACGCCGACAAGATCAGGATCCCGGTGTATCTGGCCGCCGGCGCACGCGACCCGCGCTGCCCGCCGGAAAATACCGAGGCGATGGAGAAGGCGCTGATC
>JAYUIZ010000662.1:0-4487 GCA_043765595.1 Lysobacter sp.
CCGAATATGTGCCGAGCGCCGCGCGTCCGTCGGCCGTCGCGGTCGAGCCGCTGATGGCGCCTCACGCTGGCTTCATCGTGCCGCTGTCGGCGCGGACGCCCGAACAACTGCTGCGCAAGGCGCACGATCTGCGCGATGCCCTGCAGGCGGGTTCTCTGTGCGATCCCGGATGTGATCCAGATGCGCTCGTCTACAACCTGCAGTGCCATCGCGACGCGATGGACGAACGGCTGGGCTTCGTGGCGCGCAGCGTGCAGAACGTGATCGACACGTTGGGCGCCTACATCGACGCTGCAGGGTCGAACCGGCCGCTTCCGCATGGCGTTTTCGCCGCGCACGTGCGCCAGGGACGCGAAAACGTGCGCCTGCTCAACGAAGATGCCGGCATGGCGGCGCTGGTCGTCGACAAGTGCATCGCTGACGGCAACACCCTGAAGCTATGCGAGTTGTGGGTGAAGGGTCTGGCGCTTGACTGGCGCAGGCTGCACGGCCCGCGCACGCTGCCTATGGTCGTGTTGCCGTCGTATCCGTTCGCTGAGGACGCGTACTGGATCTCGGCGGGCAACAGCCTTCCAGTGCCGATGCCGAGCCGCGTCGGCGAAAAAGCCCGCCATCTGCATCCGCTGCTTCAGGAACAGGTCGCCGACCTCAGCGCGCAGGGATATCGACTGGTGGCGCATGGGCAGGACATCGACGTGGACAGCGCGCGCCCGACCGAGCGGATTCATTTGCCGACCTATGCGTTCGCGCGCATGCGCTGCTGGATTCCGTCGAAGGACGAGGTGCGTGCGGCCGGCGGCCCGACGGTTGCCGCAACGCCGCCGCCTGGCCGACACTTGCATAATTTGGACGTCATCGCCGGGCTTTTCGCTGAACTGGAAGAGGACAAGATGAGCGCGGCGGAAGTGACGGCGCGGGTGAGACAACTGGCCTGAAGCAGGCTGGCCCGGGCGACGGGTGACAACTAGCGAAAGCGTTGAAGTTGCTGCAATGAAGCAGCGGACAAGGACATGAGAGAACGGATGGCATGGTGGATTTCGTCGAATATATTGTTTCCGAGCTGAAAAGCAGACGCCTGGGAAAGGCCAATGCGCTTGAGCTGATACGGCAGTTCTCCGTTCGCCGGGCAACGCCTGCGCGCCTGCATCCGCTGCTGCATCTCAATGTCTCGACCCTGACCCGGCAGCGTTACCGCACGCAGCTGACCGGGGACGAATTCTTCCTGCGCGATCATCGGGTGAGGATGCCGTCAGGCGCCGCCGTTGGCGTGCTGCCGGGCGTCGCTTATCTGGAGATGGCCCGCGCGGCGGTCGCCGATGCGGTGCCCGAGCTTGCGACCACGTCGCTGATCGCATTCGAGAACGTGCTGTGGCTGTCGCCGTTCGCGGTCGAAGGCGAGCGCGCTATCTTGATCGAACTCGACCTGATCGAACTCGATGCGGACGAGGATGTGCTCGAATTCAGCGTGTTCAGCGAAACCGACACAGGGCACCGCACCGACCACGCCTCCGGGCGGGTGCGTTTCCACGATCCCGGGCAATACGCTTTTGAACGCAATGCTGACAGCGGCGACGGCGACGGCGCCGCAGCGCCGCTGGACCTGGCCGCACTGCGCGACGCGATGCGCCGCGAACACTGGGACGCCGACGCGGTGTACCGGCAGTACGCGCGGATCGGCATCGAATACGGCCCGGCGCACCGCGGCATCGTCGCCCTGGACAGCGGCGACGGCGAGGTCCTGGCCGATCTTGCGCTACCAGACGCGCTCGCCAGCGAGGACAACGCCGCCTACATCCTGCATCCCTCGCTGATCGACAGCGCGCTGCAAGCCGCGATCGGTCTGGGCGTGCGCGATGCGCCGCCGGCCGATCCGATGCTGCCTTTCGCAATGGAATCGCTGTGCATCCTTGGCGACTGCGCACAGCAGCTGCATGCGTTCGTGCGCCGTGCCGATATCGGGTCCGACGATGCGGCGCAGATCACCCTTGATCTGGATCTGTGCGATGCGAACGGCACTATCTGCGTGCAGATGCGCGGGTTTTGCGCGCGCCGCTTCGATACCGCCACGAACGATGCGACTGCCGTTGAAACTCTGGTTGCCGTGCCGCAATGGAGCGCAACGCGTCCGCGCGGTGAGGCGTCTGTCGACACCGGCGCGGCGAACTTCGCGCATCTGCACGTGCTGCTCTGCGATGATTCCGGCGTCGACTCCGTCGCGTTGTCGGCGCTGCGTCCGGGGAGCGTGATCGAGTCACTGTCTGCATCCTCGGCCGGGCATCCGGCGCTGCGCTACGAGGCCATCGCGCTGCAGGTGTTTGAACGTCTGCAGGACGCGCTGAAGCGGCCCGGCGGCGAAACGACGCTGCTGCAGTGCGTGATCGCCGACACCGCGAAAGGGCGGCTGCTGACCGGTTTGGGCGGCATGCTCAAAACTGCGGCGCTGGAGAATCCCGCGCTCACCGCGCAGCTCGTCATCGTGCAGGCGCAGGCGACGCCGCAAGCGCTCGCCGCGGATCTGGCGGATGCCGCCGCGCAGCCGCTGTGCTCGCTTCTGCTGTCGTCCGCGGAAGGGTGGCGCACGCTTGACTGGACGCTGTTGCCGCAGACGTCTGCTGGCGCGCACGACGGCGCTCATGACAGCTCGATCAGCGACCTGGGCGACCTCGGCGACTTGCCCTACCGGGAAGACGGCGTCTATCTGATCACTGGCGGCCTCGGCGGCCTTGGCGGCGTGTTTGCCCGCGACATCCTTGACCATGCGCAGCGCGCGCGGGTCGTGCTGACCGGCCGTTCGGCGCCGGACCCCAATATCGCCGCGCGCCTGGACGCCTATGGCTTCGGTGATCGGCTGCAGTATCGTCAGCTCGATCTGGATGACGCCGCGCAGTGCCGCAGCGTGATCGAAGCGATCGGCGACATCGGTACGCTGCGCGGCGTGTTGCACTGCGCTGGCGCGCGCAGCGACGACTTGATTCTGAAGAAGACCGTCGGCGACGTGGCCGCCGTGCTCGCGCCCAAGGTGCGCGGCACTTGGCATCTCGACGACGCCACCGCGGATGCGGATCTTGATTTCTTCGCACTGTTCTCGTCCGGCGTCTCGGTGTTCGGCAACGTCGGTCAAGCTGATTACGCGGCCGCCAACGGTTTCCTCGACGCGTTCGCGGACTTCCGACAGGCGCGGGTCGCGCAAGGGCAGCGTTCGGGTACGACGCTGGCGATCGACTGGCCACTGTGGGACGAGGGCGGCATGCGTCCGGATGCCGACGGGGTGCGCTGGCTGCAGGCGCAGACGGGCATGCTGCCGATGCGCACCGCGTCGGGCATCGCGGTGTTCCGCCGTGCGCTGGGCTCCGCGCATACGCAGGTACTGACGGTCGAAGGCGATGGCCGCCGACTGCGCCGTCTGTTCGATGCGCCGCCGGCCGTTGCACCGCAGGCACTTGCGCCACGTTCTGCGTCCGCACGCTTGCCCGTGCATGCGCCTGCGATGCGCGATGTCGATGCTCCTGTCGCCAATGCTTCCGCCGTCGATGCCGTTGTCGGCGCCGACAACGGCAGCAGTGATCTGCGGTCTCAGGTCCGCGATTTCTTGCGCAGGGAATTCGCGCCGCTGCTGAAGATCGCGCCTGCGCAGATCGACATTGACGAGGCGCTGGAGAACTACGGCATCAATTCGATCCTGGCGATGAGCCTCACCGCCCAGCTCGAAAAACATCTCGGCCCGCTGCCGAAGACGCTGTTCTTCGAATACCAGACGATCGCGGCGCTCGCTGAACATCTCGCGCAGGTGTACCGGGTTCCGCTGCAGGCGCTGCTGGCGCCGGCCGTCGAGCACACGACAGCAACAAACACCCTGCAGACCGCGCCGGTTCCGCAGCATGCGTCTGTCGCAGCGCGCCCGGCCGCTCAGCCTTCGCTACGCGCCAAGACCCATGGACTGGTCCGCCGCGCTTCGTCGGCGCGCACGACATCCGAGCCGATTGCCATCGTCGGGCTCAGCGGCCGCTATCCGGAAGCAGAAACACTGCAGGACTACTGGCGCAATCTGCGCGACGGAAAGGACTGCGTGGTCGAGATTCCGGAGTCGCGCTGGCGCTGGCAGGACTACTACACCAGCGACCGCGAACAGCCCGGGCACTACAGCAAGTGGGGCGGCTTCATCCAAGGCGCCGACGAGTTTGACGCGCAGTTCTTCAACGTCTCGCCGCGGGAGGCGCCCTACATCGATCCGCAGGAGCGTCTGTTCCTGCAGCACGCGTGGATGGCGATCGAAGACGCGGGCTATTCGCGCAAGAGCCTGCGGATGGCGCACGCCGATGCGCTGCCCGGCCAGGTGGGCGTGTATGCCGGTGTGATGTACGGCGAATACAACCGCTCGGGCAGCCTTGCCAGCATCGCCAACCGGGTGTCGTACGCGCTCAACGTGCACGGGCCCAGCATGACGCTCGACACCATGTGCTCGTCGTCGCTGACCGCGATCCATCTCG
>JAYUIZ010000663.1:0-4486 GCA_043765595.1 Lysobacter sp.
GGCCCGGCCATCGATATGCCGGCTGGCCCGTCGGAACTGCTGGTGATCGCAGACGGCGGCGCCACCCCCGCGTTCGTCGCCGCTGACCTATTGTCTCAAGCCGAGCACGGCCCGGATTCGCAGGTGATTCTGCTCAGCGATTCGTCGACGCTGATCGCGCGCGTCGCCGCCGAACTGGTCGGCCAGCTTTCGCGCTTGCCGCGTGCGGAGATCGCCCGCAAGGCGCTGGCGCAGTCGCGGCTGATCGTGGTCGCCAACATCGACCAAGCCTTCGAAGTCAGCAATCGTTATGCGCCGGAACATCTCATCCTGGCGCTGCGCGACGCGGAGCCGTGGCTCGGTCGCGTGCGCGCGGCGGGCTCGGTATTTCTAGGCGATTACGCCGCCGAATCGCTGGGCGATTACTGCAGCGGCACCAATCACGTGTTGCCGACCGGCGGCGCCGCGCGCGCGTGGAGCGGGCTGTCGGTCACCGGTTTCCAGACTGCGATCAGCGTGCAGAGCGTCTCCGCCGAAGGCCTGCGCAGGATCGGTCCCAGCGCGATCCGCATCGCCGAAGCCGAAGGTCTGCAGGCGCACGCCAATGCGGTGAGCCTGCGCATCGCGTCATTGCCTGCTGTGGATACGCCATGAGCACGCAGTTTGCGGCGCAGACGAAAGCCGGCGTTATCGATCTCGTGCGCGATGACCTGCGCGCGTTCGCGGGCTATTCATCGGCGCGCAGCCACAAGGTCGACGGCACGGTCTGGCTCAACGCCAACGAATCGCCGTGGACCAATCCGGTGGACGATGCCGGAACGCTGCGCCGCTACCCACAGCCGCAGCCCGAAGCGCTGCGTGCGCGCCTGGCCGAGGTCTACGGCGTGCGTCCGGAACAGCTTCTGATCGGGCGCGGCAGCGACGAAGCCATTGATCTGTTGGTGCGCGCGCTGTGCCGCGCGGAACACGATCCGGTGGTGATCGCGCCGCCGGTGTTCGGCATGTACGCGGTGTGCGCGCGGCTGCAGGGCGCGCCGCTGGTTGAGGCGCCGATGCGCGAGCGCCCCGACGGCTGGATGACCGATCTTGCCGCGATGCGCGACCTCGCCATCGCCCGCCGCGCGAAGATCGTATTCTTGTGTTCGCCCGGCAATCCGACCGGCGAATCGATCACGTTGGCCGCTATACGCGCCCTCGCGCAGGCACTGGCCGGCCGCGCGCTGCTGGTGGTCGACGAGGCCTACATCGAATATGCCGACATGCCGTCGGCTGCATCGCTGATCGACGATTATCCGAATATCGCCGTGCTGCGCACCCTATCGAAGCTGCATGCGCTGGCCGGCGCACGGATCGGCTGTTTACTCGCCGATGCCGCGCTGATCGACGTGCTGCGCCGCTGCCAGGCGCCGTATCCGGTGCCGCAGCCCTGCGCCGATCTTGCATTGCGCGCGCTGGAGCCCGCGTCGCTCGCAGAGGCCGCTGCACGCGCGGCGATCATCCGCGCCGAGCGCGAACGCATGCTCGCGCGCCTGCCGCAGCTCGGCGGCGTGCGCCGTGTGTACGCCAGTGCCGGCAATTTCCTGTTGGCGCGGTTCGACGATGCCGAAGCCGCGTATCGGCGCCTGCTCGCTGCCGGCGTGGTGGTGCGCGACATGCGTGCGACCGCGGGGCTTGGCGATGCGCTGCGCATCACCATCGGCATGCCGGACGAGAACGATGCGGTGTTCGCGGCGCTGCGGCCAGAGGAAGCCGCGGCATGAGCGCAGGCATGACTAACACCAGGCCCATCCTGTTCGTCGATCGCGACGGCACGCTGATCCGCGAGCCGGTTGATTTCCAGATCGATGCCTACGACAAGCTGGCGTTCGTCGACGGCGTGATCCCGGCGATGCTGCGCCTCCGCGATGCCGGCTACGAATTCGTGATGGTGACCAATCAGGACGGCCTCGGCACCGATGCGTTTCCGCAGGCGAACTTCGATGGTCCGCATGCGCTGATGATGCAGATCTTCGACAGTCAGGGTATCCGCTTCCGCGATGTGCTGATCGACCGCAGTTTTCCGCACGAGAATTCCCCCGACCGCAAGCCGGCGCTCGGTCTGGTGCAGCCGCTGCTGCGCGATCGCGGCATCGACTGGGCGCGGTCGGCGATGGTCGGCGACCGCGAGACCGACATTCAGTTCGCGACAAATCTCGATATCCGCGGCTTCAAACTGAAGTCTCCGCAGTTCGGCGACGGCGTGGCGTGGAGCGATATCGCGCATGCGCTGGTCGACGTGCCGCGCACCGCGCGCATCGAGCGCAACACCAAAGAGACGCGGATCGAGGTCGAAGTCGATCTCGATCGCGAAGCCGATCCCGACGTGAAGACCGGCCTGGGATTCTACGATCACATGCTGGAGCAGCTCGGCAAGCACGGCGGTTTCGCGCTGCGGCTGCGCTGCGACGGCGATCTGCACATCGACGAACACCACACCGTCGAAGACAGCGCGCTGGCGCTGGGGCAGGCGTTGCGCCAGGCGTTGGGCGACAAGCGCGGCATTGCGCGCTACGGTTTCACGCTGCCGATGGACGAAGCGCAGGCCAGCGCGACGCTGGACTGGTCGGGCCGCCCGTATTTTGTGTTCGACGGCGAATTCAAGCGTGAGAAGGTTGGCGATCTCGCCACCGAACTCGTGCCGCACGTGTTCCGTTCGCTGTGCGAAACCGCGGGGCTGAATCTGCATCTGTCGGTCCGCGGCGATAACGATCATCACAAGATCGAAGCCTGCTTCAAAGCGGTCGCGCGCGCGCTCCGACAGTCTTTCAAGCGCGACGGCGATACCTTGCCCAGCACCAAGGGCATGCTGTGAGCGGTGGCGATCTTGCCTTGATCGATGCCGGCGGCGCGAACCTGGGCTCGGTGCGCTATGCGTTGAACCGTATTGGCGCGCAGCCGCGGCTTGTGCGCGATGCCGACGAGCTGGGCGAGCCAGAACGCATCATCCTGCCCGGCGTGGGCGCTGCGGCGCCGTCGATGGCGCTGCTGCGCGCGCGCGGGCTGGATGCGGCGCTGCGCCGTAGCGACGCGCCGCTGCTTGGCGTCTGTGTCGGCATGCAACTGCTGTTCCAGACCTCCAGCGAAGGTGACGTCGATTGCCTCGGGCTGCTGAAAGGTCGGGTGAGCAAGCTCGCCGGTGGTCCGGGACTGCGCGTGCCGCACATGGGATGGAACCGGCTGCGCAAACGCGTGGACGCGAACGGCGACACCTCGCCGCTGCTGGACGGCATCGACGACGGTGCGCACACCTATTTCGTGCACAGCTATGCGGTGCTGGTCGACGACGACACCGCTGGCTGCGTGCTTGCTGAAAGCGATCATGGTCAGCGTTTCGCTGCGGTAGTCGGCAGCGGCAAGCGCTACGGCGCGCAGTTCCATCCCGAGCGTTCGTCCGCGGCCGGTCTGCGCCTGCTCGACAATTTCCTGAAGCTTCCCGCATGAGCATCGTCGACAACACCTTCACTGCCTATCCCGCCATCGATGTCCGCGAAGGTCGCGTCGTGCGCCTGCAGCAGGGCGATTACGATCGCGAGACGCGCTATCCGCACGATCCATTCGCGGTCGCGATGCGCTACGCCGATGCCGGCGCGCGCTGGCTGCATCTGGTCGATCTGGACGCTGCGCGCGCCGGCGGTTACACGCTTGCGCCGCTGTTGCGCAGGATCGCCGACGACGGCCGCCTGCAGGTGCAGACCGGCGGCGGTGTGCGCGACGAAGCCGCCATCGCGATGATGCTGGAGCAGGGTGCCTCACGCGTGGTGATCGGCTCGCTCGCGGTGCGCGATCCTGCGCTGGTCGAAAGCTGGCTGCAGCGCTACGGCGCGGCGCGCATCACCATCGCGCTCGACACGCGCCAGGACGATGCCGGGGTGTGGCAGCTGCCGGTCCACGGTTGGACCCAGCGCGCCGTACTCGATCTCGATGCCTGCCTGCGCCGCTATCGCGACACGGGCGCGCAGCATCTGCTGTGCACTGATATCGCCCGCGACGGGATGATGCGCGGCCCGAATCTTGATCTCTATCGGATGATCGTTGCGCGAGATAAAGATTTCCAGCTGCAGGCCAGCGGCGGCGTGCGCGATGTCGCCGACATCGTGGCCGCGCGCGAGGCGGGCTGCGCGGGCGCGGTGCTCGGTCGTTCGCTGCTGGAAGGCGGCATGACCATCGAGGACGCGCTGACATGCTGAGCGTACGCATCGTGCCCTGCCTGGATGTGCGCGACGGCCGCGTCGTCAAGGGCGTGCGGTTCCGCGATCACGTCGACATGGGCGACATCGTCGAACTGGCCTGCCGCTATCGCGACGAAGGCGCCGACGAACTGGTGTTTTACGATATCGGCGCCAGCCCCGACGGCCGCGCGGTCGATGTCGACTGGGTCGAGCGCGTCGCCTCGTCCATCGATATTCCGTTCTGCGTCGCCGGTGGCATCCGCAGCGTCGACACCGCGCGCCGCGTGCTGTTCGCGGGC
>JAYUIZ010000664.1:0-1619 GCA_043765595.1 Lysobacter sp.
GGTTGGCGCCGCTGGCGCTCAGCTTCATTCCCCGTAATTTGATCTGCCTGCCCTGATAGTCGAGATAACGTGCGGCAAGAATCAACTCGGCCGCTTTGCCGGAGGCGCGTCCAGGTTCGACGTGCACCACTTCACCGACACCTTCCACTCCTGCCAGCAGCAGGACACCGGCGGCGACCTTCACCGGAGCATGCAAACGAATGCGAAAACGATCGCCGCGTTTGAGCGTCATCGTATTAAGGACGTCGGCGATTTCCAGTTCCACCGGGCTGCCATCGACTAGCGTGCAGCATGGTCCAGGCGTCATGTCGCCGATGGGGTCTGCGGATATCCCATCAACCGGGGACAGCGGTGGAGTTGGCGCTTTCGCGTTCGGCGGCGTGGACTGGGAGTCGGCCGGAAGAGGCGTCTGCGCGATGGCGCTCGCGATGTTGCAGCCCAGGCAAAGCCAAAGCAGCGCGGACACATGCGCGTATTTCAATTTGAAAGACATGATTTCCCCCTCACAAGCTAGGTTATTGCAAATGCCTGACGCCTGTCTAATTCACAGCGCATGCGCACACGCGCAGACCGGCCGTTGGTCGGCGCCCGCTTGACAGCCGGAGTTCTTCTGGAAGTTAATTAGGAAATTACTTAACTATTGAAGTTCCCATGGATCGCGTCTTTGAAGCTCTCGCCTCCACTGCCCGGCGCAAGATCCTGGCCTATCTTAACGAAGGCGAATTGACCGCCGGGGAGATCGGCTCCCGATTCGATTTCAGCAAGCCGGCGCTGTCCGGGCATCTGCGCATCCTCGAAGACGCCGGGCTGATTTCCCGCGAGAAACGCGGCCAGTTCGTCTACTTCCAGCTGGTGCCGGATCGGTTGGCCAACACCGTGTTCGCTTGGGCCGCGGAACTCTGCCCGGTGGCCGGGCCGCTGAAGCGCGAAAGCCGCGAGCGCGCACGCACTCCCAGCGCGGCCATCGGTCCCGATGCAGATACGGAGAAAGTGCCATGACCGCGCTCGCCCGCACCCTGGACACCTTCCCATCGGTGCGTCTGCCATCCCAGTCCGGGGGCCTGCCGGTGGAAGTGGTGCTGATCGCGCAGATCGGCATCGGCGCCGGCAGCCCGCTGATCGCGTCGACCGCGGCGCTGCAGCGCGGTCATGACACCTTCGTCGATGCATTGGACGAACCGTCCGCGCGCATCGGCGGCGCTGATTTCCAGCGCGGCGACGCGACATCCTTGTACAGCTTCATCGTAGGCGCAGAAGGCCACCCGTTCCACCGCCACGCCGGCCACCGCGTGTTCACCGCCATTTCCGGCAGCGGCGGCGCCCTGCTGCGGTTTTCGACCGCATCGTTGGATCAGATCGACGCCGACCCGCGCGCGTTCCTGCGCGCACTGCGCCACGTCGAGATTCCGCCGGACTGCCTGTTCACCGTGCGCTTCGGCGGCGGGACCTGGCACCAGTTCCTGCCGCGCGATGCCGCCGCGGGGCATCCAGCGCTGTTCGCGCTGTCCTGCCACACCAACGAACTCGGCGGCGAGCTCGACGCCGAACAGCGCCGCCGGATATTGGCCAACGAAGCGGATATCCCCACGCTCACCGAACTGCTACCCGACAGCGTCGCC
>JAYUIZ010000665.1:0-1618 GCA_043765595.1 Lysobacter sp.
GCCGCCCACGCCGACGATCGGAATCTGTTCCGGCAGCCGGGTGCGCAGCATCCGCAGTACGGCCGTGGACTTGGCCATCAAGGGTTCGCCGGATAAACCGCCGGCTTCCTTCGCGAGTGGATGCTGGTGGACCGCGATCCGCGACACCGTGGTGTTGGTGGCGACCACGCCGTCGACCTGCAGCTCGCCGAGCACCCGAGCGGTGACGTCGATGTCCTCGTCGGCCAGATCCGGCGCCACTTTCACCAGCATCGGCACGCGCCGGCCGTGACGCGTCCACAGCCGTTCCTGCGCTTCCTTCAGATCGCCGAGCAGCCGCCGCAGCGCCTGTTCTTCCTGCAGTTCGCGCAGGCCGGCGGTATTCGGCGACGAGATATTGATGGTGACGTAATCGGCCAGCGGGTAGACCTTTTCCAGACAGTGAACGTAATCCAGCGATGCGGATTCGTTCGGCGTGTCTTTATTCTTTCCGATGTTGATGCCGAGGATGCCGTCACCCTTGCGCCGCGCTTTTTCGACGTTGCGCACCAGCGCATCGACGCCGTCGTTGTTGAAGCCAAGGCGGTTGATGACCGCCCGGTTTTCCGGCAGCCGGAACATCCGCGGCTTTGGATTGCCCGCCTGCGGCTTGGGAGTGACCGTGCCCACTTCGACAAAGCCGAAGCCCAGCGCGAACAGCGCATCGACGTGCGCGCCGTTCTTGTCCAGCCCGGCGGCCAGGCCGACCGGGTTGGGGAACGTCAATCCCAGCACTTTCACCGGGAACGACGGCGTACCTCTGGTCAGCAGCGGATTCAGCCCGGTGCGGTACGCGGCTTCCATCATCGACAGCCCGATGCCGTGCGCGCGCTCGGCATCGAGATGGAACAGGAAGGGTCGGGCGAGTCCGTACATGCGCGCCGCCGCGCCTCAGCCCAATTGGCCGGAGAAACCCAACCAGGCCAGCAGGGCGGCGATGCCGCCGAAGAACATCACCGCGATCAGGATGCCCACGATGGTGACGACGACCGAACCCCAGCCCAGCACCAGGCCGGTGATGGCGAGGCCGTCGCCGTCCATCGCGCCCGCTGAGCGGCGGATCTCGCTACGCGCCATGTGCCCGGTGATGATCGCGCCGAGGCTGCCCAGCCACGGCAGCAGGGTCCAGCCGAGGAGGCCGGCGACAAGACTGACGATGGCGAGGGTGCTGGTCTTGCGGCTGTTGGAAAGCGAGCCGTTCATGGATGAGTCGTTCATGGGTGACATTTCCTGCGGATGGGGCGCGTGCGGATGTGCTCGTACAGCAAGGCCCGGGAGGCGCTGGCCTGTCCCGGACGGCGCGGTGGAACGTCATAGATCGAACTTGATGCCCTGCGCCAGCGGCAGCGAATCCGAATAGTTGATGGTGTTGGTCTGGCGGCGCATATAGACCTTCCATGCGTCCGAACCCGACTCGCGGCCGCCGCCGGTTTCCTTCTCGCCGCCGAACGCGCCGCCGATTTCCGCGCCGCTGGTGCCGATGTTGACGTTGGCGATGCCGCAGTCGCTGCCGGACGCCGCGAGGAAAGCTTCCGCGGCCTTCAGGTTTTCGGTGAAGATCGACGACGACAGGCCCTGCGGCACTGCGTTCTGCATGTCG
>JAYUIZ010000666.1:0-1617 GCA_043765595.1 Lysobacter sp.
AAGACAAGATCCTCGCGCTCGGTCCGGACCGGGTCGCGGCCTTCATCGGCGAACCGATCATGGGCGCGATCGGCGTCTACATCCCGCCAACGACCTACTGGCCGGAGATCGAGCGCATCTGTCGCAAGTACGACGTGCTGCTGGTCGCCGATGAGGTCATCTGCGGTTTTGGCCGCACCGGCGAATGGTTCGGCGCGGATTATTTCGGCTTCACCCCGGACGTGATGACGCTCGCCAAGGGCATCACCTCGGGTTACATCCCGCTGGGTGCGGCGATGTTCAACGACCGCGTCGCCGGTGTCCTCAGGGACCAGGGCGGCGAACTGGCCCACGGCTGCACGTATTCCGGCCATCCGGTGTGCACTGCAGTGGCGCTGGAAAACATCCGCATCCTGCAGGAGGAAGGCATCGTCGACCGCGCCCGTACCGAGATCGCACCGTATCTGGCCCAGCGCTGGGCCGAACTCGGCGAGCACCGGCTGGTGGGCGAAGCCCGCATCGCCGGTATGGTCGGCGCGCTGGAACTGGTACCCGACAAGGGCAAACGTGCTTTCTTCGAGGACCGCGGCAAAGTCGGGATGCTCTGCCGCGACATGGCCCTGCGCAACGGGCTGATCCTGCGTGCGACCTATGATGCGATGCTGCTGTCGCCGCCGCTGATCATCACCCGCGAACAGGTTGACGAACTGTTCGAGAAAACTTGGAAATCGTTGAACGAGACCGCGGTCGCACTGGAGAAATGATCCAAGCCCGATGACCGCTGGCGCATGCCGCCCGGCTGCGCGACACTCGCCTGTGAACCGCTACCGCCATCCACCCATGCCCGACCGGGCGAGAGGAATGCCATGAAATTGCGAATGCTGGGTCTGTCCGTTGCTATCTCCATGCTGGTCGCCTGCGGCGGCGGCGATAAACAAGCCGCGAACGGCGGCAAAACCGAGGGCGGCAAGGCTGGAGGCGGCGAGAAAATTGTCAACGTCATCAACTGGTCGGACTACATCGCCGAAGACACCAACGCCAACTTCGAGAAGGCCACCGGCATCAAAGTGGTTTACGACGTGTTCGACAGCAACGAAGTCCTGGAAACCAAACTGCTGGCCGGTTCGAGCGGCTACGACGTGGTGGTGCCGTCCTCCGATTTCCTCGGCCGCCAGATCCAGGCCGGCGTGTTCCATCCGCTGGACCGCAGCAAGATTCCGAACTACGCCAATCTCGATCCGACGATCATGAAGCGTCTGGAGAATCTCGACCCGGGCAACAAGTTCGGCATCCCGTACATGATCGGCACCACCGGCATCGGCTACAACATCGACAAGGTCAAGGCCGCCTTCGGCAACACCGATGTCGCCAACAGTCTGGATCTGATCTTCAAGCCCGAGAACATCTCGAAACTCAAGGATTGCGGCGTCACTGTGCTCGATGCTCCGATCGACATCATCAAGATCGCGCTGCACTACCAGGGTGAAGATCCCAACAGCGAAGATCCGGCGGTGATCGCCAAGGCGGTGCCGTTGCTGAAAGCCATCCGCCCCTACATCAGCACCTTCCACTCGTCGTCCTATATCGATGCGCTGGCCAGCGGCGACACTTGCCTCGTTCTAGGCTGGTCGGGCGACA
>JAYUIZ010000667.1:0-4474 GCA_043765595.1 Lysobacter sp.
GCTTTGAAATGACGGTGAAACTGCCGCCGGGCACGCCGCTGCGCGATACCGACCGTGTGGTGCGCGAGCTGCAGCAGACGCATGCCAAGGATGACGGCATCCGCGCGCTGTACGGCGTGAGCGGCAGCGGCACGCGGCTCGATGCCAGCCCGACCGAAAGCGGTGAGAACATCGGCAAGCTGTCGGTGGTGATGTCCCAGAGCGGCGACGACAAACGCGAGGCGGAGCTGGTCGACGGCCTGCGCGACAGCGCGAAGCAGTACGCCGGCGCGCAGGTGGATTTCAGCCGTCCGGAACTCTTCAGCTTCTCGATGCCGCTGGAAATCGAACTCAGCGGACAGGATCTGCAGAGCATCGAACAGGCCGGCCGCTGGATGGCCGCGCTGCTGCGCGATAATCCGCACTACGCCGACGTCAAGTCGACGGTGGAACAGGGCTTCCCCGAGATCCAGATCCACTTCGACCAGGAACGCGCGGGTGCGCTGGGTCTGACCACGCGCCAGATCGCCGATGTGGTGGTGAAGAAGGTGCGCGGCGATGTCGCCACGCGCTACAGCTTCCGCAGCCGCAAGATCGATGTGCTGGTGCGTGCGCAGGTGGGCGATCGCGCCACGCTCGACGACATCAAGCGCCTGATCGTGAATCCGGGCAGCGCCAACCCGGTGACCCTGGACTCGGTCGCCGATGTGGTGTCCACCACCGGTCCGAGCGAGATCCATCGCGCCGATCAGGTGCGGGTGGCGATCGTCTCCGCCAATCTGCGCGACATCGATCTGGGCACCGCGGTACGCGAGGTAGGCGAGATGGTAGCGAACGCAGAAGGCGGCCTCGGCGCCGGCATCGGTCTGCATATCGGCGGCCAAGGCGAAGAACTGGCGCAGTCGCTGCAGTCGCTGCTGTTCGCGTTCGGCCTGGCGGTGTTTCTGGTGTATCTGGTGATGGCATCGCAGTTCGAATCGCTGCTGCATCCGTTCGTCATCCTGTTCACCATTCCGCTGGCGCTGGTCGGTGCGATCCTGGCGTTGCTGGTCACCGGCTCGACGATCTCGGTGGTGGTGTTCATCGGCCTGATCCTGCTGGTTGGACTGGTGGTGAAGAACGCGATCATCCTGATCGACAAGGTCAATCAGGCGCGCGAGTCGGGCATGGCCAAGCGCGACGCGCTGGTCGAAGGCGCCCGCTCGCGACTGCGTCCGATCACGATGACCACGCTGTGCACGCTGTTCGGCTTCCTGCCGCTGGCGCTGGCTTTCGGCGAAGGCGCGGAAGTGCGTTCGCCGATGGCGATCACGGTGATCGGCGGTCTGCTGGTGTCGACGCTGCTGACGCTGGTGGTGATCCCGGTGGTCTACGATCTGCTCGACCGCCGCCCTGATGCGGACTACGTCGCCCGCGCGAAGCGCGTCCGCGCCAAGCGTGGCAAGGACTTCGATGCCACTGGGGAAAACCTCCCGACCGATAGCATGCCGTCATGAGCGTCGCCGAGTTCAGCATCAAGCGCCCCGTCACCACGGTGATGTTCTTCATCTCGATGTTCGTGGTCGGGCTGATCGCCGCGGTGCGCCTGCCGCTGGAAGCGCTGCCCTCGGTGACCTTCCCGGGCATCTTCCTGCAGTTGCCCTACAGCGGTTCGACGCCGGAGGAAGTGGAGCGCACGGTGCTGCGCCCGGTCGAGGAAGCGGTTTCGACGATGACCGGCGTCAAACGCGTTCAGGGCGGCGCCCGGGCGGACAGCGCGTGGATGTTCATCGAGTTCACCGACTGGGAGCGCGATGTATCGATCGCCGCGTCCGAGGCGCGCGAACGCATCGACGCGATCCGCGACGATCTGCCGGACGACTTGCAGCGCTATTTCGTCATGAAGTTCTCGACCAGCGACGAGCCGGTGCTGAAGGTGCGGCTGGCCAGCAAGCGCGACATGACGCGCGAGTACGACATGATCGATCGCGAGTTCAAACGCCGGCTGGAGCGCATCCCGGGCGTCGCCCGGGTCGACGTGCTGGGCGCGCCGCCGAACGAAGTCGAGATCGCGATTGCGTCCGATCGCCTGAACGCTCATGGCATCGGCCTGAATGAACTCAATATGCGGCTGCGCGATGTCAATTTCTCGGTCTCGGCCGGGCAGATCGACGACGGCGGCAGGCGTCTGCGCGTGCAGCCGGTCGGCGAAATCGTCGATCTGCAGCAGTACCGCGACATCGTCATCGACAGCAAGGGCACGCGTCTGTCGGATGTGGCCGATATCCAGCTGAAACCGGCGCGGATCGACTACGGCCGGCGCCTCGACGGGCAGCCGGCGGTAGGCCTGGATATCTTCAAGGAGCGAAGCGCGAACCTGGTGCAGGTAGCCAAGGATGTGCTGAAGGAAGTCGACGTCATTTCCAAGGATCCTGCGTTGGACGGTGTCCAGGTCAAGGTGGTCGAGGATCAGGGCGAAGCGGTGACTGGTTCGCTGATGGAGCTGGCCGAAGCCGGACTGGTCGGCCTGCTGTTGTCGATCCTGGTGCTGTACTTCTTCCTGCGTCACTGGCCGTCGACGCTGATGGTGACCACGGCCATTCCGATCTGTTTCGTGATGACCTTGGGTTTCATGTATTTCGCCGGCGTTACGCTCAACATTCTGACGATGATGGGGCTGCTGCTGGCGGTCGGCATGCTAGTGGACAACGCGGTGGTGGTGGTCGAAAGCATCTACCAGGAACGCGAGCGCATGCCGGACCAGCCGCGTCTCGCGTCGCTGGTAGGCACCCGCAACGTCGCGATCGCGCTGTCCGCGGGCACGCTCTGCCACTGCATCGTGTTCGTGCCGAACCTGTTCGGTGACCGCAATATGCTCAGCATCTTCATGTCTCAGATCGCGATCACCATCTCGGTGTCGCTGCTGGCGTCGTGGCTGGTGGCGGTGAGCTTGATTCCGATGCTGTCCGCGCGGATGAAAACGCCGCCGCTGGTGCGCGACAACCGCGGTTTGATTCCCCGCCTGCAGGTTCGCTATGCGGCGTTCCTGCGCTGGACGCTGGAGCATCGCGGCAAAAGCATGCTTGGCATCCTGCTGATCGTGCTGCTGAGCCTCATCCCGGCGACGCAGATGAAGACCAACATGTTCGGTGGCGAGGAGGGCGGCGAAGCCGACATCTTCTACCAGTGGAACGGCGCGTATACCAAGCAGCAGATGTCCGATGAGATCCTCAAGGTTGAGACCTTCCTCGACAGGAATCGCAAGCAGTACGGCATCGTCCAGATCTACTCGTTCTACAGCGAGGAAGGCTGGGGCGGCACCCAGGTGAAGTTCGATACCGCGAAGCCGGCCGAAACCAAGAAGCGGGTGGAATCGTTGCGCGAGGCGTTGCCGAAATCGGCGCGCGCGAACATCGGCATAGGCAATCAGGGCGGTCCGGGCGGTGGTGGTGGCGGTCTGACCCAGAACGTCCAAGTGATGCTGGTCGGCGATTCATCCGAGACCCTGCGCGAGATCGGCGAGGGCGTGGTGCCGATCCTGGGCCGCCGCAAGGAACTCCGCGACGTGCGCGTCAATACCGGCGACCAGAACAGCGAACTGGCGGTGCGTGTGGACCGCGAGCGCGCGGCCACGTTCGGATTCAGCGCCCAGGAAGTGTCGCAGTTCGTTGGCCTAGCGCTGCGCGGGGCGCCGCTGCGCGAATTCCGCCAGGGCGATACCGAAGTGCCGGTGTGGGTGCGTTTTGCCGGTGCCGACGATTACGGGATCAAGGATATTTCCGCGTTCACCGTGCGCGCGCCGGACGGCCGGATCGTGCCGCTGCTGGCGATGGTGGATGTGCGGATCGGCGAAGCCGCATCGCAGATCGAACGCTCCAACCGCCAGACCACGCTGACCATCCAGGCCAACCTCGCCGACAAGGTATCGATGCCCGATGCGCGCAAGGCGATGGAGGACACGCTGAAGACGATCCCGTTCCCGGCCGGTTACAGCTACACCTTCGAGGGCGGCGGATTCCAGCAGGACGACGACGCGATGAAGCAGATGATGTTCAACCTGATTATCGCGCTGGTCATGATTTACGTGGTGATGGCGGCGGTGTTCGAATCGCTGTTGTTCCCGGCGGCGATCATGAGCGGCGTCGTGTTTTCGGTGTTCGGGGTGTTCTGGCTGTTCTGGCTCACCGGCACCGAGTTCAACGTGATGGCCTTCATCGGCATTCTGGTGCTGATGGGCGTGGTGGTGAACAATGGCATCGTGATGATCGAGCACATCAACAACCTGCGACGGCGAGGCATGTCGCGCACCGATGCGCTGGTGGAGGGCAGCCGCGAGCGGTTGCGCCCGATCCTGATGACGATGGGCACCGCGATCCTGGCGATGGTGCCGATCGCGCTGGGCCAGACCAAGATGGCCGGCGACGGTCCGCCGTACTTCCCGATGGCCCGCACCATCGCCGGCGGACTGGCGTTCTCCACGGTGGTCAGTCTGCTGTTCCTGCCGACGATCTACGCC
>JAYUIZ010000668.1:0-1613 GCA_043765595.1 Lysobacter sp.
TGCGAAATCGCCACCTTGCAGAAAATACCGCAGGGCCAGTGATTCGTCGAAGGCCATCGAACGGAACCGGGTGATGCGTTCGTCGTCGCGCCACAGCAGCCAATCGCTGGTGTCATCGCTCTCTTTACGGACGGCGGCAGGCGGCGCGTCGTCATGCTTCAACGCATTCCAGATCTCGATGCTGTTCCACGCATGCTGCAATGACTGCACGCTGGGGTGGAAACGCAGCCGCAGGCCCGGCCAATCGGTGTCCGGCATCTCCAGCAAGGACTGCCAATCGGCACGGTCGGCATCGGCGGCGTCGAAACAATCCAGCAGCCGGCGTTCCAGCCGCGCCAGTTCCGCCAAGTGCGGCGAATCAGAAAACGTTTCCGCGCCCGCCAGATAGTCCGGCAGCGATTCGCCGAAATGGCGCAGTGATCGCACCCGCGACGGGTGTGCAGCGATGTAGCCGTCGCACATCCGTGCCCAGAGGTCGTCACCCAGATATCGGCCCAAAACCGGGTGATCGTTTTCCAGTGCCTCACGCAGGCGGGCGGCGTAAGCATTGCGGTAGATCGCGATGCCGGTCGCCGCAGGGATGCCGCTGCCAGCGAGATGTTTCATCGCCGCGTCCGGTGTCAGTCCGCGCATGTCGGCAAGGAACGCGCGCTGCAGTTCCGCAAGCCCGGCGCTCATGCGTGCGCTTCGACGCGAGCAAAGCAGGCCCGCGCGATGTCCAATTCTTGCAGCAGTTCGGACAGCGGCGGAATGTGGTCGTCGCGCTCGATCATCGTGCTGATCGGGCCGAAACGTTCGATGGTGGCTTCGTACAGCCGCCAGACTTCGGCGGGAACGTCGTGATCATGTGTATCGATAGCGTAGTGGCCGTAGTCGCTATGCCCAGCCAGATGGATCTGCCAGACCTTGTCTCCTGGAATGCCGGCGAGATAGTCCAGCGGGTCGAAGCCATGGTTGCGCGCGCTGACTTGGATGTTATTCACGTCCAGCAGCAGCCGACAGCCGCTGCGGTGGGCGATTTCGGCGATGAACTGCCATTCCGGCATCTGTGAGCCGGAAAATTCGACGTAGGAACTGAGATTTTCCAGCAGGATTTCCCGCCCCAGAAAATCCTGCACCTGGCCAACGCGGCTGCACACGTGGGCGATGGCCTCTTCGGTGTACGGCAGCGGCAGCAGGTCGTGACTGTTGACGCCGTCGACGCCGGTCCAGCACAGGTGATCGGAAATCCACACCGGTTCGACGCGCTGCGCCAGCGTCTTCAACGCACGGAGATAGTCCATGTCCAGCGGATCGGTGCTGCCGATCGACAGCGACACGCCGTGCATGGCGATCGGGTAATGCGCGCGGATGTATTCGAGATGATGCAGCGGCTTGCCGCCCGCGACCATGAAGTTCTCGGACGTGATCTCGAACCAGTCCACGCGCGGCGGTTCCGCCAGGATCTCCGCGAAATGCTCGACCCGCAGCCCCAGCCCAAACCCCAGGAACGGGCGCAACTCCGGTGCATGAGCACCGGAGTCCGCCGCCGTCATGTTCGACAGCAATGACATGTCAGCCCGCTTTGCCGCCAACTGCTTTGCCACCGATGTTTGTGCAAGTGGACGTCGGCA
>JAYUIZ010000669.1:0-4469 GCA_043765595.1 Lysobacter sp.
CCTGCATCGCGACGTAGCTGTAGCTGGCACCACCCGGGCCCGCATGCTGCGTAGCCAGAAAATTCGCCATCGGCGGATTGAATTTATTGAACGACACCACCTGGGTATCGCTTGGCACGGCCCTACCCGCGCGCAGTGCTGTATGTCCGATCTGTTTGGGTTTCTGGAACGCGCGCGCCGGACGCTCCAGCATCACGCAGCCCTTGGCGGTGAACACTTCCTCGTTGCCGCACCAGGTGTCCCACACCGGCAGCGCGGTGCCGTTCCAGCTCTGGCTGGAGTTGCTGGTCATGCCGGCCCACAGGTTCCAGGCGGCGGTGGTGATGTTGTCGATCTGCCAAGTGTCGGCCCAGGCCTGGAATTCGTCGCGACTGCCGGGATAACCGAATCCGGCCGGCACATCGACCGGCTTAATGCCGGCGATCGCGACTTCGGGCTTCGGCGCGGTTTCTACCGCCGGCTTGGCGGGTTGGCTGGCGGGTTCGGTGGGCGCCTCTTTATTGCAGGCGGCAAGCAGCAGCGCAGCGGGCAGCAGTGCGAGCAAACGCATCTTCATGTGACCTCCTCTGTCGATCGATATAGGTCGGTCTGTGCGCGCCCCAAATCCTCCGCGCAGCATCCCGCATGGCGTGGCTTGTCCATGGCGTGCGCCATGGGTCTTGCGTAGCTCGTTCACGGCTTGCGCCGCGAACGCAGCGAGCATACGGCGTTCAGAATCCGTTCACAACGAAAGTGTGACGCAAGGTCGCTCCATGCGCCGGCGAAGGCTCAGCCGGCGCCGGGACCCTTGCCCGACACCTGCGCCACTGCGTCGTGAGGATGCAGGCTCTCGAAATGCGAGACGCGCACGTCGAAGCGCTGCACGCGTGTGTCGGCGGCAATTGCGGCAGCAACGCGGCGCGCGGCGTCTTCGCAGAACATCAGATTCTCGGCGTTGAGCCGCGCGAACGCCTGTTCGTCCTCGCGCTTCACCGCGGTCTGCACCGGCGTGCCCAGCGCGGCTTCGGCGCGATCGATCAGATCGGCCACCGGCAGTTCGTCGAAGGAAGCAAGCAGTTCGATCCGGATCTCGGCGCGGCTGCGCTGCGCGTGCGGGGTTGCGGCAAGGCCGCGCGCCGATGCCAGCCAGTCAGCCACCACCTGCGTTGACAGTGGATGCGCGGCGGCGACGCTCTGGACGGCGGAGCTCTGAACAGCGACGCTCTGAACAGCGAAGTCCTCGAGGAAACGTTCGGCGTTGAGCTGGCGCGACAGCGCCGCCGACGCCGGACAGGTGCTGGAGTATTCGACAGAGAACGCCAGGGTCAGCGTCATATGTCCTTGCGTGAGCAGCGCGTCGATCTCCAGCGGATAACGCTTCCAGCCGCTGTTGTCGCTGATCAGCGCGCGGCGCTTGAGCATCTGCTCAAAGCGCAGCGTGAGCCGCGCGGACGTGGACAGCGCGCCTTGGGATTCGACGCAGGTCTGCAGCACGCGGCGCAGCCGTGCGGGCGTCAGCGCCTCTTCGGCCAGGGTGTCCTGCAGTTGCCGATAGAGCCGCGACATGTGGATGCCACGCGCATCGGGATCGCACAGATCGACAAGCACATCCACCGAGGCCGGCACCTGCAGCACCGCGCCGTCTTCGCCACGCAGCCGCAGCGGCAGCGCAATGTTGTGCATCCCCACCCAGTCGAGCGCGCGTGCGGCGGATGCGGCATCGCCGGCCACGTCGGGCATCGGTTGGGCATTGGGGCGCAAGGTCACGGGCGGCATCTGTTCTGTGAATGGGCTGCCATTGTACCCAGCGACCGCAAACGCTTCGGGAATCGCCCCGGAACGCTGCGTTCGGCGCTGGCTCAACGCAGTAGGCTGGGCTGCCAAGCCCAGCGATGCGCCTGCAAGCCATGCCGCAGACAGAGCGTCGAAGCTGCTGGGCTTGGCAGCCCAGCCTACTTCAATGGTCGTTTCGATGAGCGATGCGTTAGGGCTTCAGCCGCGCGCCGCGCGCCAGCTGCGCCACAGTGCAACGGCCGGCGACAGTGCCGAGACATCGCCCGCGGCGGCGACGCGGCACAGCCGGGCGTGGCTCAGGGCATCTTGGATACGGCGCGGGCGAGAAACGGTGCGCTGTGGCGCGATGGCAGCGAGTTGCCGCGCCCAAGCCTGCACGTGCGCCGCATCGGCGGCGTCATCGCGATGCCACAGCGCGTGTGCAGCGAACAATAAGAATGTGTCGCCCTGGTGTGGAACAGCGGACGCGGCAGGCGACAGAAACAGCGCGCGCTCGCACTCGGCGATCGCGTCGGCCAGCGGCTGCAACTGCGCCATCAGCGGCTGCGGCGGCGCCCAGGCACGCAGCGGCTCGCGCACGGGCTGCAGCGAAGCCAACGCCGCCGCCAACGTCGCCCAGGGCGCAGGTCGTTTCTGCAACACGCGACCCAGAGGATGCCGACGCAGGCCTTTCGCCCAGCCCTGCAATTCTTCCTGCCACCACGCCAGCTTGGCGAAGCCGGGGGTTGGATCGTCGCCGGCCCACGCGGCATCGGTCCATTCCTGCAGCAGCGCGAACCAGGCCTCGGCGGTCCCGCGCTCGGACTCGGCGACGAACGCCTGCGCGATCCGCCATTCCGGCCAGCGGCCGCGCCATTTGCCGAGGAAGTCGTCGAGGGCGGCGTCGAGCTCGGACATATCGTTCACAGCGGAGTCGTTCACAGCGGATGCGCGAGCGTGGTCGGCCAGATCGCGGGATCCAGCAGCTCATTCGGCTGTTCAATCATCACATCGCCACGCCAGTCCAGCGGATCAACGCCGAGCAGGCGATAGCCCCACAGCGCGACGATCGACGGCATGCCCGCGGCGCGCGCGGCGACGATATCGCGCTCGTCGTCGCCGACGTACACGCAATCGCGCGCGGCGACGCCAATGACCTCCGCCGAATGCAGCAGCGGCAGCGGATGCGGTTTGCGCTCAGGCAGCGAATCGCCGCCGATCAGCACGCCGCAGCGCTCGCTCCAGCCGAGGATGGGCATCAGTTGCTTCGCGAGATAGTCCGGCTTATTGGTGACGATGCCCCAGCGCACGCCGTCGGCTTCCAGCGCGTCGAGCATGTCGGCGATGCCGTCGAACAGCACACAGTAGCGGCCAAGGATGCCTTCGTAGGCATCGAGAAAGGGTTTGACCAGTGCTTCGCGCGCGTCGGCGTCGAGATGCCCGAAGGAGGCGCCGATCATCGCCCGCGCGCCTTTGGACACGTGCGCACGCAGCGTGTCGTGCGGCATATCGGGCTCGCCGTGCTGGCGGCGCAGGATATTGATCGCCTCGACCATGTCGGGCGCGCTGTCGAGCAGGGTGCCGTCGAGATCGAAGAGCACGCCGCGTGGGAATCTGATTGAAGACAACGTTGACTCCGGATTGGGTTGCGCGTTGCAGGGAACGCGATAAGAAAGCGTGGTGAGATCGCGTCGAAAAGCAAATCCCCCGTCAATCGCTTCGCGATTGCCCGCCCCCTTTTCCAAAGGGGGCAAATTCCAAAGGGGCAAATTCCAAAGGGGCAAACTCCAAAGGGGCAAATTCCAAAGGGGGCAAACCATTGCGCGATCAAAGCGGAAGCAGATCAACTTTCAAAACCACAAGCCCCCTTTGAAAAAGGGCGCGGCGACAGCGGGGGATTTGCTGTTCGCAGCCTCACCCGATCTGAACCCGCCTATGGCTTCACCGCACACGCCAGATAATTCACGTCGGTGCGGCCGCCGACGCGCGCGCTGTGGCGCAGCGGGTCGTAGATCAGGCCGCTCACGTCTTCAAGTTCGAGATCCGCCGCGCGCAGCCACGCGCCGAGTTCGGAAGGCTTGATGAAATCGCGATAATGGTGCGTGCCTTTCGGCAGCAGCCGGGCGACATATTCGGCGCCGACGATGGCCAGCGCGAACGCCGCTGGGGTGCGGTTGAGCGTGGACAGAAACAGCCGCCCGCCGGGTTTGAGCAGGGTCGCGCAGGCGGCGATGATCGCGCCGGGATCGGGCACGTGCTCCAGCATTTCCATGCAGGCGATGGCGTCGAAAGCGCCGGGCATCTCTTCGGCCAACGTTTCTACTGGCGTGAGGTGGTATTCGACGTCAACGCCGGATTCCAGCCGGTGCAGTTTCGCGATCTTGATGAGATCGGGCGCCAGATCGATTGCGGTCACCTGCGCGCCTTCGCGCGCCAGCGCTTCACTGAGCAGACCCGCGCCGCAGCCGACGTCGAGCACGCGCGCGCCGCGCAGCGTGATGCGATCGCGCATGTAGCCGAGGCGTGCGGGATTCAGCGCGTGCAGCGGTTTTTGCGGGCCTTCGGGATCCCACCAGCGATTCGCCAAGGCGTTGAACTTGTTGAGTTCGACCTGGCTGAAATTCTGTTCTTTGTTATCTGCGTTCTGCATGTTCGCCATCTTGTTTGTTGTCATCTTGAGCGGATTGCCGCAGGCGTACCGATTACGGGCAAAAATT
>JAYUIZ010000670.1:0-1612 GCA_043765595.1 Lysobacter sp.
CCCAGTCACTCACCGGTCACCACCGCTGCGGCGCACCGCGGCATCCGGGCTGAGCCTGTGTCATGCCGTGCCCGGCCTGCAGCGCGTCGATGCGACAAGAAACCTACGAATCTCCAGCCAGCCAAAGCAGAGATTCACGGTCAAGCCAAGGTACAGGTTGTTGACCCATGACCGTCGGCAGACCGCTTTGAAGCGGCCGCCGGAATTTACGCTTTGGAGTACCGTCTGCCGGCCACTTCCGGTCCTTCACGGCGCGCTCGAGATTCCAGAAGGGAGCGCCAACGGATGACGGGTTTTCGGCGACGAGCCTGAAGCTCTCTTCGGCTCGACTTGGCCATGAGCCGACCGCCGATTCCGCCGACGAAACGTTCCTTCGTGACTGGGTGCAGTCATTCGCCGTCACTGGCCTGAGTGTCAGCGGGCGGGTCAATGCAAACTCGACCGCCCACGCCGCCCACCTCCGTCGCCGGCTACTCTCTCGGCGATACCGCCTTTCGCCTGACCGGGATCTTGATATTCTCATCCATCGTTCTGACACAGATTGTGAGGGGCAACGATGCTTAGGAAGCCCGATGACGATCGCCGGTTCCACTCCGAAGTTCAGCTTAAAGAGCGGCGGATTGCGTACGACGAAGGGACGGACGCGTCACCTTGGGTTCGCGCGCAACTTGGTGGCCAGCTTTCCATCGCCTTCTGCGAACGCGGCCGAATGCGAGACGCGGCACGCTTCGCCGAGATCGCCTGGGAGCATGCGATTGACGGACAAAGACTGACTGAAGGGATCGCCACCGCCGAGGTCATCGTAGGCTACCAACAAGCTGCTGCGGCCCGCTTCACTGTGGAGCCCTTGATCAACGGTGCGGACGGTCTCGCCCACGCGATCGATGAAATGGTCGCAATCTATCGGCGTTCGCATGAAAGGACTGACGAATTCAACCGCCATTCATTCATTGAAGTCTCGAATCCTGGCGGCAATGTCCTGCCTGAGGACGTTCAGGCCGGCGAGCCGAGCGCAGTGCTCGCGCTCCTGCGAGGCCGACCAAGAGATGCGGTCGCCATACTCGATCGTGCGTTTTCGAAGATCGCAGACGAGTACGCGGGGACCCGAGGCTACATCAGGCTGCAGGTCCTGCGGCTAGAGGCGGTGGCGCGTTCCGATGCACAGTGGAACGATAACGAGCTTGTGGCGCTTCAAGCCATTGCTGATGATCAGGACGCCCGTTGGCTAGCGTGTTGCCTCGCTCTAGTTCGTGCGCGGCTAAACCTTCGCTTAGGCCATCCCCGTGACGCGCTGATCCACGTCGACAGAGCGCTTCCTGTCGCGTCGAGTTGGGCGCTCGGTCGCCACTGGCTGGATCTCATGACAGAGCGTACTGCCTTGTTGCGGACGTTGGGACGCCTCGATGAGGCACGGGTCGCGGCTCGAATTCTGTTGACTGGCGAGGGCGACGAGCGCGAGCGCTGGTGGATTGACCCTACCGCTGCGCCGGCCGGCCTGAGCGAAGGCCATCGTGAGTCGATCCTGGAGGGGGCACGGGTCTTTGCTGGAGCGGAAAACGAAATTGAAGGTCTGGCGCAGACACGGGACGCGCTAGACCGTGTTCTTAAACGC
>JAYUIZ010000671.1:0-4468 GCA_043765595.1 Lysobacter sp.
CGCAATGTGCGCTTGGCTGGCGCCGCAGGCCGAAGCGCTGGGCGTCGAGATTTATCCGGGCTTCGCCGCCGCACAGACGCTGCATGATGCGGATGGCAAGGTCATCGGCGTACGCATCGGCGACATGGGCGTGGCGAAGGACGGTACGCACAAACCCGGCTTCACCGCAGGCATCGACATCCATGCCAAGGTCACCGTACTCGCCGAGGGCGCGCGCGGCCATCTGACCAAACGCCTCGTCCAGCGCTTCAAGCTGGACGCGGACAGCGACCCGCAGGGCTATTCGATCGGCATCAAGGAACTGTGGCAGGTGCCCGAGGACCGGGTCTCGCCCGGCAAGATCGTCCACAGCTTCGGCTGGCCGGCCGACAACCACACCTATGGCGGCAGTTTCCTGTATCACCTCGACAAAGGCCGGATCGCGCTGGGTTATGTCAGCGGACTCGATTACAAGGATCCGGACTACAAACCGTGGGAAGCCTTCCAGCAGTGGAAGAATCATCCGATGATCAAGCCGCTGCTCGAAAGCGGCACCCTGTTGTCCGCGGGCGCGCGCGCCATCGTTACCGGCGGCTGGCAATCGCTGCCGAAGGTCGAAATGCCGGGCGCACTGCTGATCGGCGACACCGCCGGGCTGCTGAACGTGCCCAAGATCAAAGGCACTCACCAGGCGATTCGTTCCGGCATGCTCGCCGCTGAACATCTGGTCGCGACGTCGCTTGCGCCGGAAGGTTTCGACGCGAAGTTGCGCGCCTCCGATGCGATGGCAGAGCTGAAGAAGGTCCGCAACATCAAGCCTGGTTTTAAGCGCGGCTTATGGTTCGGCATGCTCAATGCCGCATGGGAAACGGTGACCGGCGGCGCATCGCCTTGGACGCTGAAGAACAAGGCGGACTGGTCGTCGCTCGATAAGCTCGGCACGCAGGAACAGCCAAAACGCGATTATCTCGAACGCACGCTAGCGCCGCGTGACCGGCTCGCATCGGTTTATTTCGCCGCGACCGAACACGACGAAGATCAACCTGTGCATCTGCGCGTTCGCGACACCTCGATCTGCGTGACCACTTGCGCGGAGGAATACGGCAACCCATGCACACGATTCTGCCCGGCTGGCGTCTATGAGATAGTCGACGATCACACTTCCGGCGATGGCACCGGCAAACGGCTGCAGATCAACGCCGCCAATTGCGTACACTGCAAGACATGCGACATCAAGGATCCCTATCAGATCATCGATTGGGTCACGCCGGAAGGCGGTGCAGGGCCGAATTATCAAAATCTTTGATGACATGATATTTGACGATAAGATCGTTGAATGCATGACTTTCCGATTTTGAACGCTCACGCTTCAATCCATGATCGCTTATTGAACATTGCGCCGCTGGCATCAAAAATACATTTGAATCAGGCAGATTCATTCGTCGGTTCGACCTGCACCGGTCCGACGAAACACATGAAAAAAGGAGAAACATGGCGGAATTGCATGAACTGAGCACTATGATGCGGTCGCTCGCGGAAAGTGGAGCGAGCGCGAAAATATCCTTCTATTACCTCGATGCCGATGGCGTCGCGATGCGCGCGGGTTCTGTACTCGTCGATCACGGCGTGCGCGCCTATATCGACCATCGACAACTCACGCCGCAGGCGGCGATCGACGACATCATTGTCCTGAAATTGGTCAAGGTCGCATCGCTACCGATGAATCAGGTTAATCCGGATCCAGCGCTGAGCGGCATCGATCTTGGGACGTTGATCGCGGCATTGCATGCGGCGACGACCCTAGCTCCTGAGCAGTAGAATCTGCACACATCGGTGGCCAATCCAGGGACCTGAACTGATCACGACAAAGCCCACTCGCGGAATGCGAACGGGCTTTGCTGTTTTCGACGGCGCGGCGTTGTCTGCGGCCGATTCGGGCATGCCTGGTGGGGCGTGCCTACATAGCACTGCGCTTCGCAGCAGATGCGGTCTGCGGATCGATCGACGATTGCGGATTTTCGGGCTGTGCAGGGCTCTCAGCCATTTTTCGCAGATTGTCCTGCATAGGCGCGCCCGCGGCTTCGTTCTTGTCGATGAACGCCTTCCGCGCTGACGGGCTGGATGGATCGCCGTCGCCGATGAAAAGATTCTGTTGCCCCCCGGTTGTCGGGTTGCCCAGCGCCACATACTGGATGTTCTGCAAGCCGTTCTGTTTCGCCAGCACTGCCAAACTGGCGGCGGTTTCACCCACCGGCAGCTGTGCGCCATTGGCATTGAGTTTTTCCACGCCGGCCGCGGCTTGATCGAAAAGTGCTTTGTTTTCTGCACTTAGTGGCCTAGCCTCTTTTGCGGCCGATTGTTTTTCACGGTAGTTAGCGACAGCATCGTCCACCACAGAACCGGCATCAAATTCTGAGTTGTCGCCGCGGGTGATCGGACGCGATCGGTTGGAGCCGCCACCCAGTTGGATGGTCAAACCGACCTTGCCGTAATACTCTTTGTTTTCGGGGCGATATCCCGCTTCGGCACTGAACTTGACGCGCTCGTTGCCGGTTGTCGACACCTTCGCGCCGAATTCCGACACCTTGAATGGCCCAAATTCGTCGTTTGCGCGAATGTGAGCGCTGTATTCGAGGTTCTGATTGCTGTAATTGACGGATGCGCCAAGGTCGGTACGAGGACCGAACTTGCCGTCCAGCACGACCGAACCGGCGCCCTTGTCGAAACCGAACTTGCCATCGAGCCCGAGCGAGGTACCGAGGCGATCCGACATCAACTGTGCATTGAAGGCATTGCCGTTGTCGAAGCTCGCGCCGAGCTTATATATCGAACTCTGGTTCGGCTCATCGATCCTGAAACTTCCGGTAGCTCTGCCAGTGGCACCGATACCGAATGCGCCGTCAGCACCATAGATGCTGCCGTTCGGAGTCTTGGCGAGGTCGAAATTCAGCAAGTCGCCATTGCCGAACTGCAACGAGGTCTTCCCCGATGCAGTATTGGCAGGCTCGTCGACGCGGAACGCCGCTGTGCCCGAACCATCCTTGCCCAGTTTGAAAGCGGTATCCACGCCGTAGATGCTGCCGTCTTTCGTATTGGTGTAGTCGGCATTGAGCCGGAAATTCTCATCGAACTTGAGTCTGGTATTGAACATAGAAGTGCCGTTCGGCTCATCAATCCGGAAACCTGCGGTACCGTTACTGTCCTTGCCGAGCTTGAACGCAGCGTCGGCACCATAGATCTGCCCGGCTGCGGTTCGATTCCAGTCGGCGTTGAGGCTGAAGTCGGGATTGAATTTCAACTTCGTATCGACGTTGGCGGTGCCGGCGGGCTCGTCGACACGGAAACTTGCGGTGCCATTGCCGTTGTTACCGAGTTTGAACGCACTGTCGGCGCCGTAGATTTGCCCAGCCGCGGTGCGGTTCCAATCGGCGTTGAGGTTGAAGTCGGGGTTGAATTTCAACTTCGTATCGAAGCTTGTAGTGCCGGCGGGCTCATCGACGCGAAAGCTCGCCGTGCCGTTCCCTTCCTTGCCGAATTTGAACTCGCCATTGACGCCGTAAAGCTGGCCGCTGGGTGTGCGCATCCAATCCGCATTCAAGAGATTGCCATTCGCGAACTGCAGGCCAGCATTGAACTTCAGCGCATCTGAAAGCGGCAACGCTTGGGCATCGAACTTGAGCGTATGCCCGCCATCCAGACCGAAGCGCCCATTGAGCCCGTATTCGCCTATCGAGAATGTTGGGGAAGTATCCAGCTTCAGGTGCGCACCAAGGAGATCACCGTTACTGAAAAGATAATTGGCGTTTCCCAAGTAGCTTCCGGGCGATGACTCGCGAGCAGTCGTATTCAAGGTGCCGCCAAACAATGGCGACCTGAACGATAGCGGAGGGGTTGCAGGCAAATCGCCGCCGCCGTGTTCCGGAGTTTGCTCAGTTTTAGGATCGGGCACGACCATCTCCTTAAGAAACGCGCTGCTATAAAGGGCGAGTATTGTAAGAGTTCTCGATGGGCATCCCAAAGTCAAGGTGAATTCCGTTCAAACATATATTCATGCCACCGGAACGCAAAAAAAAACCCCGCAGCCGTAACTGCGGGGTTTTGGGTAAAGACCCTGGCGATGACCTACTCTCGCATGCTAAGTGCACACTACCATCGGCGCATGCGCGTTTCACTTCCGAGTTCGGTATGGGATCGGGTGGTTCCACGCAGCTATTATCACCAGGGAGAGGGTGGAGGGTCGCCGGCACTATGCGGTCTATTGCATAGAGCAGCGCTCACGCTCTCATTGGGTCTTGGGACGTAACGAGGTTTTGATGCGAATGTCGACGTGTCGTCGAGGTCGCTTCTTATTGGAAGCACTAAGGCAACTTGAGGTTATATGGTCAAGCCACACGGATCATTAGTACAGGTTAGCTCAACGCATTGCTACGCTTACACACCCTGCCTATCAACCACCTAGTCTTGATGGTTCCTTTAGGGGACTTGTGTC
>JAYUIZ010000672.1:0-1611 GCA_043765595.1 Lysobacter sp.
GTTTCGCCCGAGCGATGCGAGACAATCGACGCATAGTTCGCGGCGTGCGCCATCGCGATGGCTTCCAGGGTTTCGGTCAGCGTACCGATCTGGTTGACCTTGATCAGGATCGCGTTGGCCACGCCCTTGTCGATGCCTTCGCGGAAGATCTTCGGGTTGGTGACGAACAGATCGTCGCCAACCAGTTGCACCTTGCCGGCGAGACGATCGGTGAGCAGCTTCCAGCCGGCCCAGTCGTGCTCGGCCATGCCGTCTTCGATGGTGACGATGGGGTATTCGCGCGCCCAGTCGGCGAGAAAATCGACAAACTGCTCGCTGGTCAGGCGCTTGCCTTCGCCAGTGAGGTTGTATTTTCCGTTCTCGAAGAATTCGCTGGAGGCCACATCAAGGCCGAGCAGCACGTCTTCGCCGGCCTTGTAGCCGGCCTTGCCGATGGCTTCGATGATCGTGTCCAGCGCCTCGGAATTGCTGCGCAGGTCCGGCGCGAAGCCGCCCTCGTCGCCGACCGACGTGCTTAAGCCGCGGCCCTTCAGCACCGACTTCAGCGCGTGGAAGATTTCAGTGCCGCAGCGCAGCGCTTCTGAGAACGAATCGAAGCCGACCGGCAGCACCATGAACTCCTGCAGATCGACGTTGTTGTCGGCATGTGCGCCGCCGTTGATGATGTTCATCATCGGCACTGGTAGGGTCACGTCGCGACCGTCGGCGAGGTATTCCCACAGCGCCTGCTTGCGCGACGCGGCGACCGCGTGCGCGGCGGCCATTGACACGCCCAGCAGCGCGTTTGCGCCGAGCCGGCCCTTGTTCTCGGTGCCGTCCAGATCGATGAGGCGCTTGTCCAGGCCGGCCTGATCGGCGGCATCGAAACCGGTCAGCGTCTGCGCGATCGCGCCGTTGACGTTGCCGACGGCTTTCAGCACGCCCTTGCCCATGTAGCGGGTCTTGTCGCCATCGCGCAGTTCGACGGCTTCCTTAGTGCCGGTGGAGGCGCCCGACGGCACCATCGCGCGTCCGAAACTGCCGTCGGCGAGCGTGACTTCGGCTTCCAGCGTGGGGTTGCCACGGCTGTCGAGGATTTCGCGGGCGTGGATCTTCGTGATCGTGGTCATGGGTGTTTGCTTGAGTGAGAGGACGAAAAGTGAATCGGCGTAGGCTGGGCTGACAAGCCCAGCGACGAATGTATTCTCATGCCGGGCTTGTCAAACCGTAGGCTGGGCTGAAAAGCCCAGCCTGGTAACAAACCCGAAGCTGGGCTTGTCAGCCCAGCCTACGAACAAATTTGGCTTGGTGGGAAACCTGAGGTTGGGCTTGTCAGCCCAGCCTACGGAAAAGCGGCGCGGGCGCGGCTCAGACATTGGATTCAAGGAAACCGTTGCGCTTGGTCACCGCGTCCAGTGCCTGCAGCGTTTCCAGCAGCGCGCGCATCTTGCCGAGCGGCCATGCGTTGGGGCCGTCGGACAGCGCTTTGCTGGGATCGGGATGGGTTTCCATGAACAGGCCGGCGATGCCGACGGCCACCGCCGCGCGCGCCAGCACCGGCACGAACTCGCGTTGACCGCCGCTGCTATTGCCCTGCCCGCCCGGCAACTGCACCGAATGGGTGGCGTCGAA
>JAYUIZ010000673.1:0-4466 GCA_043765595.1 Lysobacter sp.
CAAGCGGCCAGCTATGCGAAGGCTGTTGAACGAAAACAGGCTGCCTGACTCGAAGCAGAGCTTCCGAGATTCCCGGGGTTGCTTCACCCGGAAGCCAAACGCCGCCCGCAAATACCCGCGGGCACAAAAAAAGCTAGAGCCCGGGATTTTTCAGGTTCCAGTTTTCCAAATGACATCTTGTTGTTGTATCGCAATGGTGGCCGAGGACGGAATCGAACCGCCGACACGGGGATTTTCAATCCCCTGCTCTACCAACTGAGCTACTCGGCCACTTGCGAGCGCGGAATGATACGGGCCCGCGGGCGTCAGGGCAAGCCGGCCCGGTGCTGAATGCGCCGGTGACCGGCCTTTGCGTTCGGGGCGGGGAGGGGCATGATCGGCGGCGACCCCACCCACGCCGCGTACGCGGAGGCCACCATGACTCGCTCGATGACACGTCCGGTTCTTTTTCTTTCCTCGCTGCTGGTCGCGCTGTCGGGCGCCGGGTGTGCCAGCAATGGCGCGCTGCGCGATGCCGACCGCCTGGCCCTGTATCGCGCCAATGCCGGCGAGCCGGTCGACAGCATCCAGTATTCAGGCAGTTATAACGGCTGGTCGCCGCTGGGCGATGGCACGATGGCGCTGTGGACCCGGCCCAGTCAGGCCTGGCTGGTGGAGGTGTACGAGCCCTGCGCCGACTTGGACTACGCCACCACCATCGGCATCCGCAGCATCGGCGGGCGGCTCAGCGCGCGGTTCGACCGCATCCACGTCAGCAACAACGGGTTGATTCCGCTGGAATGCACGATCAAGGAAATCCGTCCGCTCGATGTGAAGGCCATCCGGGCCGCCGAAAAGGACGCCCGCGCGAAGCGTCAGGTCGAGGCCGCGCCCGATGCGCCGTCGTCGGCGGCGCCTTCCGCGACGCCGCCCTCGGGCACATAGCCGGCGGGCTTCTCGGCGCCGCCGTCGAACAGGAACTTCTCCATCTCGACCTGCAAGAACTTCCGGTGTTCGGGGTTCATCGGCGAGAGGCGGTTCTCGTTGATCAGCATGGTCTGGTGCGCCAACCACTTGGCCCAGGCGCCCTTGCCGATGCGCGCGTAGACGCGCTGGCCCAGTGCGCCGGGCCAAGGCGCGAAGTCGAGGCCTTCGGTATCGCGTTGTTCGTACTCGCAGAACACGGTGCGGGGCATGCGTTTGTTCCCGTATCAGGATGAAGTGGTCTGCAGCAATCTGCGGACCGGGGCGGGGATGCCCAGCGAGGCGTAGCTTTCGCGAGCGACCCAGCGCAGGCCGTCATCGTCGCCGATCCGCGGCTGCAGGGCCACACCGCGCCATGCCAGCGGGTGCATCAGCAGGCGGTAATGGGTGAACGCGTGCGGGATCCCGGCCAGCGCCGCGCCGCTGTTGTAGTCGCCCGCAATGTGCTGTTCGAACCACGCGCGCGCGGCGTCGTGATCTGCGGCCTCGGGCAGCGACCAGAGCGACGCCCAGATCCCGGTTGGCGGCCGGCGCTGCAGCAGCACCCGGCCTTCGGGATCGCGAAGCAGCAGCACGACCGTTTGGCGTTCCGGCAGCGGCTTGCCGGGCTTGGGCGTTGGCAGCTCGGCAACGCGGCCATCGCGTAGCGCCACGCAGTCGCGCTGCAGCGGGCACAGCACGCAGGCGGGATCGTGGCGGGTGCAGAGGGTGGCGCCGAAATCCATCTGCGCCTGGGTGTAGTCGGCCAGGCGTTCGGTCGGCAGCAGCGATTCGGCGATCGCCCAGAGTGTTTTCTCGTTCGCCGGTGTTCCCGGCCAACCGTCGACGCCGAACACCCGTGACAGCACGCGTTTGACGTTGCCGTCGAGGATCGCGTGCGGGTCGCCCCAGGCCTGCGACAGGATCGCCGCGGCGGTGCTGCGGCCGATGCCGGGCAGGGCGGTGAGCGCATCGATATCGCGTGGCAGCTCGCCGCCATGCAGTTCGACGCAGCGTTTGGCGGCCGCGTGCAGGTTGCGGGCGCGGGCGTAATAACCCAGCCCCGACCACAGCGCCATCACGTCGTCCTGCGGCGCCGCGGCCAACGCGCGCAGATCGGGCAGGGCAGCGATAAAACGCTCGAAATACGGGATGACCACCCGCACCTGGGTTTGCTGCAGCATGATTTCCGACAGCCACACCCGATACGGCGTGCGCGGATGCTGCCACGGCAGATCGTGACGGCCAGACACGTCGAACCATGCGAGCAGGGCCGGCGCGTAGCGCTGAGTGTCGATCATGCTTGCTGCGATCCGTTAGCCGCGGAAAGTGGCAATGCCTTGCTTTTTAGCCCCCTTTGACAAAGGGGGCGGACAAGCGCGAAGCGTTTGTCCGGGGATTTGCCGTGGACGTTGCGCGCAGCCTCAGTCATAGCACATCTTCATCATCGATGACGATATCCACGTCTTCCAGCACTGCGCCGGATATTTCCAGTTCGGGCGAACGCAGATGACCGTCGAGCGGCGGCAGCGGCGAACCGCCGACCTGGTCGATCCAGCCCAGCACGTCGTACAGCTTGAAGCGGCCGTCGAATTCGGTGGCATCGCGCTGCAGGCGCAGGCCCGCGACATCCGAAAGATCCGGCTTGCCGACATAGCGCAGCGAGAACGGCAGCGGTGAGGTCGAATTCGACACCGGGACCGGCAATGCGGGCCATGACTCGGGCCATTGCGGCAACACGCCGTCGAGTTCGATTACCAGCCGCTTGCCCAGCGCGAGCGCGCCATGGGCGTCGAAGCTTGGGACCGGTTCGCCGCCGCGCAGCGCCACAGCGACCGGTGCCAGCACCCAGGTGCCTTTCTCGTAACGCAGCGGACCGTGCAGGCCCAGCGAAAACGCCAGGCTGGTTTTGTCGGATGCGGCTTTATCGAATCCGGTTTCGCCGGATTCGTAGCGGGCGGAGATGCCCAGTGTTGCGGGCGTTATCTTGATCGCGTCTTTGCCCAGATGCAGCGGGCCGGACAGCGCGACGGTCGCCGGCAGCCGCCAGTCGCCGCTTTCGATAGCCAGCGTGCCGACCGCGGCGATGCTGGTATCGCTAGCCGGCTTGTTCAGCGCGACCGCGAGATCGAACGGAATCTTCATCGTGCCGTCGCCGGTCGCCGCGTCGACGTAACCGCCGCGGATCCGTGCGTTGAGCGGACGCTGCGGATGCAGCGACGGCAGACGCAGATCGAGGTTCTCTATCCGCCAGTCGCCGTTGTCGATGCGGCCGTTGATCACGCGCAAACCGTCGGTGAGGGTCGGGATGTTCGTGTCCTCGCCGGGCGGGCGCGTCGCCAACCACGCCTGCAGGGCGGGCAGATCGAACACCGGCGCGTCCAGTTCGATGCGTTCGATCACCGGATCCTTGCCGCCGCTGCGCAGGCTGGACCACGGCAGGGCCAGCAGCACGCGTCCGGCGCGCAGGATTGCGGTCTTCTCGCCCGGTGCGCGGGCGACGATATTCCGCACCACCAGCTGCGGCTGGCCGCGCAGTCGCGCTTCGGCGACGCCGTCGGAGGTGATCTCCAGGCCAAGCGTCTTGCCGGTGCGATCGAGAATCAGCGGTACCAACTGTTCTGGCTGCAGCAGCCAGGTCGCAGACAGCGACAGCAGCAACAGCAGGATGCCGAACACGATCAACACCCGCCGCCAAGGTTTTTTCAGACGCGGGACGGGCGCGGCGTCGGCGTCCGCCATCACGCGAGACGTGTCCCGGGGGCGCTCATGCGCTCATGCGCCCAGCGCGTCCGGCAGCAGTGCGTCGACGAAGGCTTCGGCGTCGAAGACGCGCAAGTCTTCGGAGCGCTCGCCGATGCCGGCGTAGCGGATGGGGATGCCGAATTCGCGGGCCAGTGCGAACACCACGCCGCCCTTGGCGGTGCCGTCGAGTTTGGTCACAACCAGCCCGGTGACGCCGGCCGCGGCGTGGAACTCGCGCAGCTGCGACAGCGCGTTCTGGCCGGTGGTGCCGTCGATCACCATCAATACTTCATGCGGCGCGGTATCGTCGATCTTGCCGAGCACGCGCTTGATCTTGCCCAGTTCGGCCATCAGCCCCTGCTGCGTGTGCAGGCGGCCAGCGGTGTCGGCGATCAGCACTTCGGTGCCGCGTGCCTTCGCGGCCTGCAGCGCGTCGAACGCGACGGATGCCGCATCTGCATTCTGGCCCTGCGCCACCACCGCGACGCCGTTGCGTTCGCCCCAGGCCTGCAGCTGCGCGACCGCGGCGGCGCGGAAGGTGTCGCCCGCGGCCAGCATCAGCGTGTACCGATCGGCCTTTAAGCGGTGCGCGAGCTTGCCGATGGTGGTGGTCTTGCCGACGCCGTTGACGCCGACCGTGAGGATCACGAAGGGTCTTGCGCTGCGGTCGATGACCATTGGTTTCGCCACCGGCGCCAGCATCGCGATCAGGTCGGCGCGCAGTGCGGTCAGCAGCGCCCGGGCGTCGGCGAACTCGCGCGCCTTCATCCGTTTGCGCA
>JAYUIZ010000674.1:0-4465 GCA_043765595.1 Lysobacter sp.
CTATGTCGACAGCTGGTCGAACGCGCGCACGCCACCGCAGATCGCGCTGCATCGCGCCGACGGCAGCCTGGTCGCGAACCTGATCGATAACGACCCAGCGAAGCCCGCGCATCCGTACGCGAAATATCTGGCCGCGCACCGGCCGGTCGAGTTCGGCACGCTCACCGCCGCCGACGGCAAGACGCCGCTGCACTACGGCCTGATCAAGCCCGCGGACTTCGATCCCACAAAAAAATACCCGGTGATGGTCTACGTCTACGGCGGCCCGGCGGCGCAGACCGCCACCGACAGCTGGCCCGGTCGTGGCGATCATTTCTTCAACCAGTACATGGCCCAGCAGGGCTATGTGGTGTTCACCGTCGACAACCGCGGCACGCCGCGGCGCGGCGCGGCCTTCGGCGGCGCGCTGTACGGCAAGCAGGGCACGGTGGAAGTGGACGACCAGCGCAAGGGCGTCGCTTGGCTGCGCGCGCAGCCGTGGGTGGACGGCGCGCGCATCGGCGTCTACGGCTGGTCGAACGGCGGCTACATGAGCCTGATGCTGCTGGGCAAGGCCGCCGACGACTATGCCTGCGGCGTGGCCGGCGCACCGGTGACCGACTGGGCGCTGTACGACACCCACTACACCGAGCGCTACATGGATCTGCCGGCGGCGAACGTCGACGGTTATCGCGGGGCTAGCGTGTTCACCCACGTCGCCGGCATCAAACCGGATGCGCTGCTGCTGATCCACGGCATGGCCGACGACAATGTGCTGTTCAGCAATTCGACCAAGCTGATGAGCACCATGCAGAAACGCGCGACGCCGTTCGAGCTGATGACCTACCCCGGCGCCAAGCACAGCCTGCGCGGCGCGGACCTGCTGCATCGCTACCGCTTGACCGGGGCGTTCTTCGCGCGGTGCCTGAAGCCGTGAATGCGATGCCGCCGCCGTTGCCGACTACGCCCCGGCGCGGATGGTGGCAGCGCCACTGGCGCTGGGCCATGCCGCTGGTGTGCCTGTTCAGCACGGCCGCATTCGCCGGTTTCATCGCATTGCTCATGTTCGCGGTGTTCGCGGGCATGCGCTCTTCGGACGCCTACACCACCGCGATGCAGCGGGCGCGCGAACATCCCCAGGTGGCCGAAGCACTGGGCACACCGATCAAATCGGGCTGGTACCTCAGCGGCCAGATGAACGTCTCCGGCCCCTCGGGCGAAGCGAGCCTGCAAGTCCCGATCTCCGGCCCAAAGGGCAAGGCGGATCTTTACGTCGAAGCCGAAAAAAACGCGGGTCGGTGGACGTATTCGACGCTGATGGTTGATGTGGATGGCCAAGATGAGCCGATCGATCTGATCGCACCGGCCGATGCCACTGCCGGACCCGCGACGCCATGAAACTCGGCGCCACGATCTGCGCGATGCTGCTGTGCGCGATGGTCTGCGCCACCGATGCCGCTGCGCAGGCGACGGCCTCCAGCACGGTAAAACCCCGGCCGACCGCCGAGCAGGCCCGCGCCTTCGTCCAGAGTCTGCTGGTGAAATCCCCGTACCGGATGTCAGCCCAGGCGCGGGCCGGCGAGATCCGCTATCGCCTGCGCTTTGAATCGTCGCGAGAGTGGTCGTGGCCGGAGACCGGCGAACAGCGTGCCATCACCGATGCAAACGGCACCGAGCTGCGGATCTGCAGCGACTGCGGCCGCGAACCGGCACCCACCGACGCCATGCTGCGTCGCTATCTCGCGCCCAACGCATGGGTGCAAAGTGATCACCGCCGCATCCGCAACTTCGCGCGCCAGCACACCCGCGGCGGCTCGACCCACGTCCGCATGCAGGCGCTGGTGACCGCGATCCAGAAGCATATGACCGGCGCGATCGACTATCGCGATTACCACGATGCGCTGGCCGCGCTGGACACCCGCAGCGGCGACTGCACCGAATACGCGGTGCTATTGGCGGCATCGGCGCGCGCGCTGGGCATTCCTGCGCGATTGGCGCACGGCATCGCCTATTCCAGCCGCTTCACCGGGCAGGCGCACGTCTTCAGCCCCCACGTCTGGTTGCAGGTGTGGGACGGCAAGCGCTGGACGAGCTACGACGCCGGGCTAGGCCGCTTCGACGCCGGGCATCTCGCGCTGTATATCGGCGACGGCAGCCCCGATGGTCTCGGCGGCCTCGGACGCGTCATCCGCGACCTGCGGATCGAACAAGCCGCAGCGATCCTGCACGCACCGGCACCGGCCGCGATCGCACATTAACGCGAACCGTCGCTTCCTGAAGGCAGCTCGTCCTGCGCTGCGATCATCGGCAGCGCCGGCACGCTCATGTCCAGCGCCGCCGCCGCATCCTGCGGATCGTTCACGCCGCCGACGAATACCAGCTCGTCGAGGAACGCATCGTCTTCCTCCACCTCCTGCAGTGCGGCCGCCACCGTGGGCTGCGTCACTGGCGGCGCTGTCGCATCGCCGGCATACGCGGTCGTGGTGATCAGGGTCGCGGCGATGGCGGCGCCAATGCGGCCCACGCGGCGCGGCATGGGTTTGCGGTAGGACACGCAGATCGGGCCGGTGGCATTGGCCAACAGCGCGCGGCGTTCGGCCTCGCTTATGTCATTGAGGGCGTGAACGTGCTTGTCGCAACGCACACAGTGACCGTCGATGGCGCGCTGTTCCTCCGCGCTCAGTGGGCAGGGGCTATCGATCCTGGGGAAACTGGGCATAGGCCGCTCCGGAGTCGCGTTTCGTCGCTTTCTGGATAGCACACCCGGGGTCGGCATGCACAATCTCAGCCCCTGCGCCGCGCCCGGAGGATCATCCCCCACATGACCTTCGACGCTGGCCGCACCCGTGGCCCGGGCGTAGTGTCGTCCCACTCCTCCGACCGGATCCGCCGATGAAACCCCTCGCACTCGCCGCCGCGCTCTGCTGCGCGCTCGCCATCCCGCTGCACGGCCATGCGGCATCGCCCGCGCCTGCCGCAGCCGCCAAGCCCTCGTCCAGCAAACCCTCCGCCACCAAGCCCACACCGGCCTGGGTGACCACCAGCAACGCCAACGCCCAGATCCTGCTGGACGCGCAGCTGCAGTTCCAGCCCGAAGGCGGCTCGTTCTTCGGCATTCCCGGCTACGACGACAAGGTCTCCGACCTGGGCCCGGACAACGGCGCGCGCCTGCGCAAGGCCACCGCCGACGCCAAGGCGAAGCTGCAGGAAAAACTGCAACTGGAGCGCGACCCCAACGTGCGCCAGGATCTGGAAATCATGCTCCACGCGGCAGACGACACCATCGAGTCGTCGCTGGTCAACGAACGCCTGCTAGTGCCGTATACCGACGCGCCGCAGCTGGTATTCCAGGGTTTGAAGGGGCTGCTGTCCGACCAGACCCCGGCCGACCGCCGCGCCAAGGCGCTGGATCGCCTCAAGGCCTACGCGGGCATCGGACCCGGCACCACGCCGACCACGGTGCTGGCGCGCCAGCGCTATGAGGAGCGCGCTGCCAATGCCGAACTGCTGCGCCCGACGAAACTCGAAGTGGAGCAGGCGCTGGGCAATGCCGACACCTACATCGCCGGCATCCGCAAACTGTTCGCGCAGTACAAGATCGAAGGCAGCGCGGCCGCACTGGACGCACTGGAAAAGCAGTTCGCCGACTACGTGGCGTGGACGCGCAAGGACGTGCTGCCGCAGGCGCGCACCGACACCCGATTGCCGCCGGAACTCTACGCGCTGCAGCTGAAACAGGTGGGCATCGACATCCCGCCGGCGCTGCTGATCCAGCGCGCGCGGTTGGCGTTCATGGAAACCCGCGCCGGAATGGACCGGCTGGCGCCGCTGGTGGCGAAGGACAAAGGCATCGCCGCCACCGACTATCGCGGCGTGATCCGCGCGCTGAAACGCGACACCATTCCCAACGATCAGCTTGAAGCGCGCTACCGCACGGTCATCGACGCGATCGATCCGATCATCCAACGCGAACGCATCGTCGATGTACCCAACCGGCCGATGGTGATGCGCCTGGGTACCGAAGCTGAAAGCGCCGCGCAGCCCGCGCCGCATTTCCTGCCCGCGCCGCTGGTCGGCAACACCGGCCAGCAGGGCCAGTTCGTACTGCCGCTGAGCAACCCGGCGCTTAGCGACAAGTCCGAGGCCTACGACGACTTCAACTTCCCCGCAGTGGCGTGGACGCTCTCCGCCCACGAAGGCCGCCCGGGCCACGAACTGCAGTTCACCGCGATGGTCGAACGCGGCGTCTCTCTGGCGCGCACGCTGTTTGCGTTCAACTCGGTGAACGTGGAAGGCTGGGCGCTATATGCCGAAGCCGAAATGATTCCCTACGAACCGCTGGACGGCCAGCTGATCGCATTACAGTTCCGCCTGCTGCGCGCCGCGCGCGCGATGCTCGACCCGATGCTCAACCTCGGCATGATCGACCGCGCCCGCGCCGAGAAAGTATTGATCGACGACGTGGGCCTGTCGAAAGCGATGGCGC
>JAYUIZ010000675.1:0-4462 GCA_043765595.1 Lysobacter sp.
CGCCGCCGATACCGCAGCCGAGGCGCGAAGGCTGTTCACCACCCAGCAGCAGAGTTTCGTGCGCCTGCGTCGCGGCCAGCCCGGGCTGATTCCGCCGCCGGTGGACGACATCGAGGCGTACTGGCAGCCGCATGAGAAGGCGATGGTCGAACACGCGCTGGCCTGCGCGGTAGTCGGCGACGCGGCCGACGTACGCGATGGCATCGCGGCGTTCGTTGCCCGGCACCGGCCGGACGAACTGCTGCTGACCGCCAATATTTTCGACCACGCGGCGAGGAAGCATTCGTTCGCGCTTGCGGCGGAGGCATGTCGCGGCGTATCGATGGATGGCGTGGTCGTCGACAGCGCATCCTGATCGCCGTTCTGGTTTGCGTGGCCTGCGGCATCCTGCTGCGCAGCTTTCCTTGATCTGCTTCCGGCTGGTCCGGGATCTGGATGCATCAGCGTCTCGCTTCTACCCGCCGTGGGCACGGCCCGATCATCGTCGTCGCCCTAGTGTAGTGCTTCAAAAATGGCGAACACTTTTTTACAGCCTCGCGACTTGCGTCGCTCCTACAAAGAGCCGGTCGCCTGTTGTGGGAGCGACGCAAGTCGCGAACATGTGTGGCATTGAAAATAGTTCAAACAGGGTGAAGCACTACACTAGGTTCTGCCTAGGCCGTCATAATGACCGGATGACCACAGACCGCATCATCGCCAGCGGCGCCAGCCGCGAGGACGACGTCGCCGACGCCACCATCCGCCCGAAGCGCCTGGACGAATATCTCGGCCAGCAGCCTGTGCGTGAGCAGATGTCGATCTATATCGAGGCCGCCAAGCGCCGCGGCGAAGCGCTTGACCACGTACTGATCTTCGGCCCGCCCGGTCTGGGCAAGACCACACTGAGCCACGTCATCGCCAACGAGTTGGGCGTGAATCTGCGGGTGACCTCTGGGCCGGTGATCGAAAAAGCCGGCGACCTCGCCGCGCTGCTCACCAACCTGCAGCCTCACGATGTGCTGTTCATCGACGAGATCCACCGGCTGTCGCCGATCGTCGAAGAAGTGCTGTATCCGGCGATGGAAGACTTCCAGATCGACATCATGATTGGTGAAGGCCCGGCCGCGCGTTCGATCAAACTCGACCTGCCGCCATTCACGCTGATCGGCGCCACTACCCGCGCAGGGCTGCTGACCGCGCCGCTGCGCGACCGTTTCGGCATCGTCCAGCGCCTGGAGTTCTACAGCGCCGCGGAGCTGACCCGGATTGTCAGCCGCTCGGCGCAGATTCTCGGCATCGACTGCGCGCCGCAGGGCGCCGACGAAATCGCGCGTCGCGCGCGCGGCACCCCGCGCATCGCCAACCGCCTGCTGCGCCGGGTCCGCGATTTCGCCCAGGTCAAGGCCGCCGGACATATCGACCACGATGTCGCCCGCGCCGCGATGGCGATGCTGAAAGTCGATCCGGAAGGGTTCGACGAACTTGACCGTCGATTGCTCAATCTCATCATCGAGAATTTCGACGGCGGCCCGGTGGGCGTGGAATCGCTGGCGGCGGCGCTGTCGGAAGAGCGCGGCACGCTGGAGGACGTGATCGAGCCTTACCTGATCCAGCAGGGCTTCCTGGTGCGCACCGCGCGCGGACGTATGGCCAGCCAGAAGGCCTACCGGCATCTGGGTCTGAAGCCCAAGCCGAATGCCAACGATCTGTTTGTGGAGGGCGATGCATGACCGGCCGAGCGTTCTGCTTCGACTGCATTATTGCCTGTCATCCCGGACCCTGCGCAGCAGGTGAGGGATCTGTTTTTGTTGTATTCCCATGAAAAATCCAAAAACGGATCCCCCACCCGATAAAACCGGGAATCGGTACGGCAGAACCCTGTACCGATCATCGTCTTCCTTTTTAATATGAATACTCCATTCACTCACCCGGTCCGCGTTTACTGGGAAGATACCGACGCAGGTGGTGTTGTCTATCACGCGCAATACCTTGCCTTCCTGGAGCGCGCACGCACCGAGTGGTTGCGCGCACACGGGCACGGTCAGGAACTTCTGCGCATGCAGCACGATCTGGTGTTCGCGGTGCGCGCGATGACCATCGACTTCCGGCTGCCGGCGCGTCTGGACGATGCGCTGCAGGTCGGCGTGGTGTTGCGCGAGTGCCGACGCGCAAGTCTGGTGATCGCGCAGCGCATCGAGCGTGACGGCGTGCGACTGCTGGATGCGGAGGTACGGGTTGCGGTATTGCGCGCGTCCGATTTCAAACCGCGGCCGATCCCGGACGCGCTGTATCCCCAGTTCAAGGTGCTGCAGGAAGCCGCTTCAGCTCACCCAAACTCATCGAACGCGGAGTAACCCGGATGTTTCCACAAGCCATGATGCTGCAGGCCACCGCCATCGAGCCGCTGCCCGAAGATGCGCTGGCGGCCACCGCGCAGGCGGCCGGAGAAGTTGCGCACGGCGGTGGTTTGAACTACCTGCAACTGGTGATGGATTCCAGCCTCCCGGTACAGTGCGTGATGGCGCTGCTGCTGCTGGCCTCGGTGGCCTCGTGGGTCATCATCTTTCGCAAAAAGCGCGTGCTTGATCGCGCCCAGCGCGAGGCCGAGGGCTTCGAAGAGCGGTTCTGGGCCGGCACCGATCTGGGCCGGCTGTACGCAGATGCCGGCGCGCGCAAACAGCAGATCCACGGCCTGGAATCGATCTTTGAAGGCGGCATGCGCGAGTTCAACCGCGTGCGCCAGCGTCGCGGCATGGACGCGCGCTCGCAGCTCGAAGGCGCGCAGCGCGCGATGCGCGCCAACGTCTCGCGCGAGATCGACGGCCTTGAGCACAACCTCGAATTCCTCGCCAACGTCGGCTCGATCAGCCCGTACGTCGGCCTGTTCGGCACTGTCCTTGGCATCCTGATGTCGTTCCACGGCCTGGCCAACATGAAGGAAGCCACCATCGCCACCGTGGCGCCCGGCATCTCCGAAGCGCTGCTGGCGACCGCGATGGGTCTGTTCGCGGCGATCCCGGCGGTCTGGGCTTACAACCGTTTCGCCACCCGCGTCGAACGCATCGCGGTGCGCTACGACACCTTCACCGAAGAGTTCTCGTCGATCCTGCAGCGCCAAGCGCATATCGACGACGCCTGAGCGGACGCGCGCAACCCCGCGCATAGTCCCGGGCTGTTGAACTCCCCCGCACTGAAGCAAGACAGACCGAAGCAAGACAGACCCAAGCAAGACAGACCCAAGCAAGACAGACCGAGAGAAACCGCATGGCCGTCACCGCCTCCGGGCGTCGCATCCGCAAGCGCAAGCTCAAAGCCGAGATCAACGTCGTGCCGTACATCGACGTGATGCTGGTGCTGTTGATCATCTTCATGGTGACCGCGCCGCTGCTGAATCTGGGTACCGACATCAACCTGCCGCAGTCGCGCGCCAAATCGCTGGAAACGCCGACGGATCCGATCGTCGTCAGCATCTACGCCGACGGCCGCCTCGCGCTGATGCTGGAGCGCGGCAAGAATCGCGAAATGACCGCCGCCGACATCACTGCACAGCTCAAGGCCATCCACGGCCAGAACGACGGCACCACGGTGCTGGTCAACGGCGCCCGCGACGCCAGCTACCAGACGGTGATGCAGGGCATCGACCTGATCAAGGACGCCGGCATTAACAAGGTGAGCCTGGTCAGCCTGCCGGCGGACGGGAAATAAGCCCGATGCGCGATAACCGCGCCGATACCGCGTTGGCCATCGTCTTCGCGCTGCTGCTGCATGCGGTGCCGGTGTTGCTGCTGCTGGTGGCGTCGCTGTGGCGCACACCGCAGTCCACCGCAGCGGGCGAGCCGATCAGCGCCGATATCGTCGATCCGAACGCGCTGTCGGCCAGCATGCGCAGCGCCCTGCGGCGGGAACCCGTGCCGCTGGCGCAGGCCAAGCCGCCGCCGGAGCCGCCGCTCGAACCGCTGGAAGAGCCGCTGCCCGAAGCGCTGGAAGAGCCTCTGCCCGAGGAAGCGCCGCCCGAGCAGCAACTGCAGCCGCAGGAACAGCTTCCCGACCCCGATGTCGTCGATCAGCAGGAAGTGAAGCCCGATTCCGCGTCCGCCGACACCGCCGCGCGCGAGCAGGAAGCCAAGCAGCGCCAAGCTCAGGTCGACCTGACCGAGCGCGAGCGTCAGCGGCAGGCCGAGCAGAAAGCGCGCACCGCGATGCAGGATGAGCGCGAGCGGCAGTTGGCTGATATCCGCCGCCAGCGGACGGAACAGCAGCGCAAGATTGATTTGTCCGAAGAGCGTCTGCGCCAGCTCGCCGACCGCAGCGCGCAGCAGGCATCGAACGCCGCCGCGAACGCCAGCCCGCCGCCGGGTGAACGCGGTACGGACGCCGCGCTCAGGGCCGCCTATATCGATGCCCTGACCAAGGCCATCCGCATGAACTGGACCCAGCCCGAGAACATTTCGTCGACGGTCGCGTGCAAGATCGTGATCCGCCA
>JAYUIZ010000676.1:0-1608 GCA_043765595.1 Lysobacter sp.
CACGAATCGGAAGTGCGTGCGATGGGCCGCACCGCTACCGGCGTGCGCGGCATGCGTCTGGCGGCCGGTATTGAACCGGGTGAAGCAGTGGAAGCCGAAGAGGGCGCGGAAGCCGAAGCCGATGCCGAGCTCCCCGTCGACGGCTCGTCCGAAGTCGTGAGTCTGGTCGTGATCGAGGGCGACGGCGACATCCTCACCGCCAGCGCGCGCGGCTACGGCAAGCGCACCCCGGCGATGGAGTATCCGCGCAAGGGTCGCGGCATCAAGGGCGTGATCGCGATGAAGACCAGCGAGCGCAACGGCAAGTTGGTCGGCGCGATCCAGCTCAGCGATCATCACGAGGTGCTGTTGATCTCCGATGGCGGCACCCTGGTGCGCACCCGCGCCGCCGAGATCTCGCAGGTCGGCCGCAACACCCAGGGCGTGACCCTGATGCGTCTGGCCGACGACGAGACCCTGCAGGCGATCGAACGGCTGGATGCCTCGCTGGACGATGACGAGGCTGTCGAGGCGCCGGTGGCGTCGACGCTGCCGGTGGCCGATGAGCTGCAGCCTGACGCGGGAGTCTGACCGATCCCCGGAGGTGTGTTTCGAGAGGCGGGCTTTGGCCCGCCTCTTGCGTTTAAGGCATTCGGATCGGGGCCGGCCGACGCGTTAATGGCGGACTGCAGTGGCGATATTCCGTCTGATTCGCTTCTGAATATGGCAGACGTGAAAGAAATTATTACGGAATTCTCCACTTGGAGCGGCAAGCTGCACATCAGACAGGCTGGTTGTGGTTGATGTTAAAAAAGAGTCAAAAAAATGTTCAAAAAAAGTGATCGATTGACTTGAACACTCTCTATACTCCGCTGCACATCCAGGAGGCTATATGTGTCGTACGTCGCGGTTCGCAGCGTTGAGTCGGGTTCTCGGTCCGGTTGGGAAATATTCGATCACCAAATGGGTGGCAGGCGTGGGGCTGGCCATCGCCTTGGTGGTATTGCCGGGCTGCGGCAACAAGGAAGCCGGGCAACTGCCCGAAGTCAGCGGCGAAGCCATCCAGGCCAAACGCGATGAAATCAAGGAATTCGCCTTAGTCCGGGCCTATCCCGATCAGGATGGCGACGCATTGGCGATCGCGCTGGAGTTCTCGCGGCCGCTGGTCGGCACCCAAGACTTCGATAAACTCATCACCTTCAGCGCTTCGGTCAACGACAAGAGCAGCTGGAAGCTGGATGACAGCGGCAGGATCCTGCGCTTCCCGTTCGTCACCGCCAATACCGAGTACACGCTGAAGATATCCTCGAAGCTGGCGGCGGCCGACGGCAACAGCCTCGGCCGCGATGTCGAACAGAAGGTCTACACCGGTGAACTCGACCCGGCGGTCGGCTTCGCTTCGCAGGGCAGCGTGCTGCCGGCGCGCGACAGCCGCGGCCTGCCGGTGGTGTCGGTGAACGTGCCGGAAGTCGATGTCGAATTCCTGCGCGTGCGCGAGAAGTCGCTGCCGCAGTTCTTTTCCGAATACCAGCGCGGCGGCCGTCGCAGCGGCTGGGAGCTTGACAGCGAATACGACGAGAAAACCCCGCTGGCGAAGTTGGCCGAACCGGTCTACACCAATCGTTTCGT
>JAYUIZ010000677.1:0-1607 GCA_043765595.1 Lysobacter sp.
AGTAAAGGATTGACGCGACCCGTTAGGCTGGGCTGAGCGCAGCTGAGCCCAGCGTCCGAGAAAGTATTGGAGCGTTGTTTGCGTGCGCTCCGGCGATGCTGCACTTCGCAACGCTCAGCCCAGCCTACCCGTTGGTTTGGTGGCGGTCAGCGCTTGGATTTCGCCGCAGACTCCGGGGCCGTCCGCACCGGCAGCGGCACGTTGCACAGATCGATATGGCCGGCCGGGCGCTTGTAGAAATCGTCGCGGCGGTTGCGGCGGGCTTCCACCAGCGCGGTGAACAGCGCGGTGTCGGTGCGCAGCACCTGCAGTTTCAGGCGCTCGGCGGGTTTGATGTCGGCGGCCAGGCGGATCGACTGGATTGCGACCCGCTGTTCGGGTGTCTCGTAAAAGCCCAGTGCGCCGGTGCCGCGCGGCAGCACGCTCAGCAGCTCCATGCCCTGCACGACGCGGCCGACGCTGGTGATGTTGCGATCAAGCTGACGCGGCGACTGGCCGGTGACCACATACAGTTCGGCGCCGGTACTGGAATCGGCGGCGGTGTCGCGGCCGGCACCGACCATGCCGTAGCAGTGCGCCAGCCACGCGGTGCTGTCTGTGGTGTCCAGGCCGATCGGGAAGCCGTTGCTGAAACCGACCTGTCGCGCCCAGCCGTCGGCATCGGGCAGCGGCGTAAACGGGATGTTCTTGCTGCTGCGGGTGAATTCGGCCGGCAGCTTCGCTTTCGCGGTTTTCGGCAGCGGCTTGCGCGTGTTCTCGTCCGCGGCCGGGTCGCCCCATTGCACGACGAAATTGTCCTGCGACCGGTTGATGCTCAGCCCGTTCCAGTAGCCGGCCTTGGCCAGCGCGCGGATGTTGGCGACGTGGGCCGGCGCGAATTCGGGCGCCAGTTCGATCACCACCCGGCCGCTGGCGAGATCCATGTACAGCGTCCGCGCGGGGTCGAGGTTGCGCCAGTCGCCGGGCTTCGATGCGTCCAGAAGCTCCTGCATCGAGCTGGCGGTGGTGGTGGCGGGCGGATTCTGCGCGGACGCGGCGAGGGTGGCGGCCAAGAGGGCGGCGGCCATTGGGGTGCGGAACAGATTCACGGTGACGATTCTCCTTTCGATTGGCTTTGATTCTGGCCGAGAAGCAGGCCTGCGGCCACCCGTTTTTCCGCCGGGGACGCAGCGAACGCAGCGGAACGATCCGGCGTGACCTCTGGCACGTCCACTATGTTTAAGTTATGCATAGAGTGATCTCAACGATATCCAGCAGATCGCTGCAGGCGACCGAATCATGGGCACTGGGATGAATACGCCACAGATCAGCGACGAAGCCACCGAGGCACTACTCCGGAAGTTCCAGAAGGAACTCTCGGCCGGCACGGTCTCGCTGGCGCTGCTTGCGGTCCTGGGCACCGCTGCGGAGCCGATGTACGGCTACCAGATTGCCAAGACCCTGGAACGCCAGGGCGACGGCGTGCTCAGCGGCAAACAGAGCGCGCTGTACCCGGTGCTGCGCAACCTGGAAGGGGCCGGGCTGCTGGAAAGCCAGGTCGAGCCGTCCATCAGCGGTCCGCCGCGCCGCTACTACAACATCACCCCGCATGGCCGCACGGTGCTGGA
>JAYUIZ010000678.1:0-1606 GCA_043765595.1 Lysobacter sp.
GACGATCAGTTCCGACGCCGGCGGCTGCTTGCCTACTTTCGATCACGACGGCCGCCTGTGCCGGATGGACGTCGGCAGCGCGCATGCCTTGCTCGACACCGTTCGCGCGCTGGTGGCCCGCGGCCATGCGCTGGACGCGGTGCTGCCGGCGTTCACCCGCAACATCGCGCGTCATCTGCGGCTGGCCGGCAAGGGCGACATCATGATCGGCGCCGATGCCGATCTGGTCGCGCTGGACGCCGATGGTCATGTTGCCGATGTGATGGCGCAGGGCGTGTGGCATGTGCGCGACGGCGAAACGCTGCGCATGGGCATGTTCGAGACGCCGCAGGCGGATCGCGCTTGAGGCCCGGATGCTGTCATCCCGACACCCGCCTTCGCGGGTGTCGGGATGACAGCAATTTTTTGCAACGACTACTTTCGTAACCTTATCCAGGATGTCAGATGTGCCCCAGTAAAATCCCCAACGGGGAAGCGCGCGGTTGGATCATTCCCATCGGCGGCGCCGAGGAAAAAGAGAACGATCGCGCGATCCTCGCCCGCTTCGTCGAGCTCTGCGGCGGGACGGATGCCGATATCGTGGTGATCCCCACCGCCAGCCGGCTCAATGCGACCGGTCCGCGCTATGTCGACATCTTCAACAGCCTTGGCGTGAAGACCGTCGAAGTGATGGACTTCGATACCCGCCGCGATGCCGACGAGCCGCGCCGGGTGGAACGCATCCACGAAGCGACCGGCGTTTTTTTCACCGGCGGCAATCAGCTGCGGCTGGGCACGCTGCTGGGCGGCACCGCGGTGGCGAAGGCGATCCGCATCTGCAACGCGCGCGGCATGCACGTGGCCGGCACCAGCGCGGGCGCGGCGTTCCTCAGCGAACACATGATTGCGTTCGGCGAAGAAGGCCCCACGCCTATCGCCGGCATGGTGCGGCTGGCGCCGGGTCTGGGGCTGACCAATCGTTTCGTGATCGACCAGCATTTCCGCCAGCGCGACCGGCTCGGCCGGCTCACTGCGGCGCTGGCATTCAACCCGTTCGCGATTGGCATCGGTCTGGACGAGGACACCGCGGCGCTGATTTCGCCGGACAACGTGGTCGAGGTGCTGGGTAGCGGTGGGGTGACCGTAGTCGACGCTGCCGACCTGCAGTTTTCGTCGATGGCCCAGGTCAACGAGGGCGAACCGGTCTGCCTGCTGGGGCTGAGCTTCCACATCCTCGTCGCCGGTGCTACGTTCAACCTGCATACGCGCAAGGCTTCGGCTGGCGCGCTGCTCGTACCCAAGGAATAAGCCCAGGAGTTGGTTCACGTCATGCGCATTCTCGATCGTTCTGTATTTGTTGGTCCCTCGCTGTATGCGCATTTTCCGGTGATCCGGCTGGAGTTGGATCTGGGCAAGCTGGAAGCTTGGCCCACCGGCCGGCTTGGCGCCGGTTTCGTCGATGCTCTGGTCGAGGCGGTGCCCGGTCTGACCGAACACGGCTGCTCCTACCGCGAGCCCGGCGGGCTGATCCGGCGGATGAAGGAAGGCGAGGGCACCTGGTTGGGCCACGTGCTGGAGCACGTCGCCATCGAACTGCAGAACATGGCCGGCGAAGACGTGACCTTCG
>JAYUIZ010000679.1:0-1605 GCA_043765595.1 Lysobacter sp.
CCCTGATTGGCGTAGCGCGCATGGTTCTTCGCGCTGGTCAACCATTCCAGGGTGGTCGGCCGGATCTGTTCGAGCGCATCGCGCAGATGCTTCAGCGAAATGGCGGTTTCTCTGCCGGATGCGATCGAGGCTTCGATCGCCTCGTCGGCGGCGGTGTCGACCAGATTGCGCAGATCGGCACCGGAATGCCCCGAGGTGCGGCGCACGATATCGCGCAGTTCGATGCCGTCCGCGACCGGGCGACCGTCGAGCAGCAGGTCGAGGATGATCTTCCGCGCTTCGGCATCCGGCGGCGGTACGAACAGTACGCGGTCGAAACGGCCCGGGCGACGGAACGCCGGATCCACCGCCCACGGCACATTGGTCGCACCCAGCACCAGCACGTGATGATTGTTCTGCGAGAACCCGTCGAGTTCGGTCAGGAACTGGCTGACCACCTTCGCCGATGTCGCTTCGCGCGCGTGCTGGCGCTTGCCGCCGATGGCTTCGATCTCGTCGAAGAAGATCACCGCCGGGGCGGTGCGACGCGCCTGCTCGAAGATTTCGTGCAGCTTGCGCTCGGATTCGCCGATGTACATGTCCAGCACATCGGTGATCGAGACGTTGTAGAACTTCGCGCCGCACTCGCCGGCGGTGGCGCGGGCCAGCAGCGTCTTGCCGCAACCGGGCGGGCCGTACAGCAGGATGCCGCCGCCGGACTGACGTTTGAAACGCTGGAACAGCGACGGTTTGAGGAATGGGGTGATAATGCGCCGACGGATCTCGCGCTTCACGTCTTCGAGGCCACCGACATCATCGAAACCGATGCGCGCGGCGGGCTCCTGATACCGCACCGCATCGAATGCGCCGGTGTCGTCGTTAGCGATGCTCGGCACGGCACGCAGTCTCGCTTCCGAAGATCGGGCGTCCGACAGCGAAACGACCTTGCCGCTCAGCTGCGATGCGAATGCCGCATCCTCGATCGCCGGATTTTTCGCGACGGCCGTGCGATACGCGTCCTGCGCCTCCGCGCGCCGGCCTTCGCCGAACAACAGATGCGCCCTGGCCATTGACGCTTCGGCGGAGTCGCGCCCGGCCAGTCGCAGCAGGGCGTCATGCTCGCCCGCGTCCGCGAGCAGCCGCACCGCGCGTTCGTGTCGATCCTGCGTTTCCAGCAGTTCGGAACCGCAGAGTTCCAGCGCCGTCAGCAGCGCTGCGGCGTCGCGCTGATCGAGACACGCGTCCAGCACCAGCCCGCGCAGCGGGGCGTTGTCCGGAGTCGCGCGCAGCGCCGCGATCAGGGCGTTGAGCGTGTCGCTGGTCATCTTGATGCGATAAGCCTCATGGAAATGGGGTCCCGGCTCAGCGCCAGATCGACAGGCGGTCGGCTTCGGGCAGCAGCATCGCGTTGCCGGCCTTGCAGCCGAACGCAGGACCGAACGCCGGCAGTTGCATCAGCGGACCGTTGGTGCGCGATTGGCCCGGCGGATAAGCGGCGGTCGCGGCATGCACCGTGGCGGCACGCGTCGACAGCTGCTGCGGCCACAGCCTTGCCCAACCGCGGAAGAAGTGCTGCTGGTCAGCGGCCTTCGCCTGCGGCTCGGCTTTGGCGTATGCGGCCCAGGC
>JAYUIZ010000680.1:0-1604 GCA_043765595.1 Lysobacter sp.
TTCGCCTTGCGCTGCAGCAGGCACTGCGTCGCCAGCACGTGGCCGACTTCGCTGGTGCCAATGCCGAACGCCAGCGCGCCGAACGCGCCGTGCGTCGCGGTGTGGCTGTCGCCGCAGACGATGGTCATGCCCGGCTGGGTCAGGCCAAGTTCCGGTCCGATCACGTGCACGATGCCGCGATGGTCGCTGCCGAAGTCGAACAGTTCAACGCCAAACCGCGCGCAGTTCTCGCGTAGGGTGCGTACCTGTTTTTCGGCGTCGGGCGTGTAGTAATCCAGTTGCCCGCTGTCGTTGGGCAGCGTCGTTGGCGTGGAGTGATCAAGCGTGCCTTTCGTGCGCTCTGGCCGGCGCACCGGCAGGCCGCGCGCATCCAGTTCGGCGAACGCCTGCGGCGTAGTCACTTCATGGATCAGGTGCAGATCGATATAGAGCACTGCCGGCGCGTCGGCGGTTTCCGGTACGACGACGTGCGCGTCCCAGAGTTTCTCGAACAGGGTTTTCGGTTGAGGTGTTTGCAGATCGGAAGTCATGGAGAAGGCTCGATGAAGAACGGATGGATCGTGGGGGCTGGAATACGCGCGGAATCGCCCTTGCTGCCGCCCCCTTTGTCAAAGGGGGCTGGCCTCGCGCAGCGAGGGCGGGGGATTTGCGGAGTCGCCGCAAAGCAAATCCCCCCGCCGATCGCGATGCGATCGACGACCCCCTTTCCAAAAGGGGGTAAGCGGGCAGCGGCGACCCTCTTTTGCAAAGCGGGCAAGCGGGAATCGGCGCCGCTCTTTTTCAAAGGTGGTAAGCGGGAATCGGCAGCCCTTTTTTTCAGAGAGGGAAAGCGGGCATGGTCTGTGCTGAAAACTGGTTGCATGCGGGTCACGCGGTGGCGATAAAGATTTCTTGCGATGGTGTTTCGGGTATCGCAGCGGCGCCAACTGCCGACGGCGAGCTGCGGCGATGCACACGGTTGACGATGTCCAGCCACGCCTGCGCGCTGGCTTCGAGGATGTCGGTACTGGTGCCGGAGCCGGTGATTTCACCGACGACGCCATGCGCGTCGCGAATGCGTGCGGTGAGGCTGGCTTGGCCCTGTGCGTCCTCGCCGGTGGTGACGCTAGATACTTGGTAGCTCTCGATATCCAAATGAATGCCTGTGCCGCGTGCAAGCGCCGCGAACAGCGCATGCACAGGGCCGTCGCCGGTGGCCGCTTCGGTCACGCGCTCGCCGTCGGGCGACGACAGTTCGACGCTGGCCGTGGGCAGCGTGCCGTCGCCTACGCCGGTGCTGACGTGCAGGCGATTCAGGCGCCAGCCGCCGATGACCCGGCCGTCAATGCCCAGCGCCAGCGCTTCCAGATCGGCGTCGAACACTTCGCGCTTCTTCTCGGTCAGGGTTTTGAAGCGCCCAAACACCTGATTCAACTGTGCTTCTTCCAGTGCGAATCCGAGTTCGCGCAGACGGTCGGCGAGCGCCGCGCGGCCGCTATGGCGGCCCATGATCATCTGCGATTTCGCCCAGCCCACGGCCTCTGGACGCAGGATTTCGTAGGTGCCGCGGTGCTTGAGCATGCCGTGCTGATGGATGCCGGATTCGTGCGCGGAAGCATTCGCGC
>JAYUIZ010000681.1:0-4448 GCA_043765595.1 Lysobacter sp.
AATACCGACGCGCGCAGCAAGGATTACGGCAACATCGCCGCGCAGTTCCGCCCGGCGCATGCCGATTACAGCTACTGGCAGAAATACGGCATCCGCGACCCGCGCGGCGGTGGGCGCAGCAGCGCGCGCGAAACCACGATGCGCGTGGCGGCCGCCGTCATCGCCAAGAAATGGCTGGCCGAACGCTACGGCGTGACCGTGCGCGGGCATCTCTCGCAGCTCGGCGACGTGCTGCCGGACTACGCGCTGGGCGCGTTCGACTGGAGCGCCGTCGAAGACAACCCGTTCTTCTGGCCGGTCGCCGGACAGGTGCCTGCACTCGAAAGCTACATGGACGCGCTGCGCAAGTCCGGCGATTCGGTCGGCGCGCGCGTCACAGTGGTCGCCGACGGCGTGCCGCCGGGCTGGGGCGAACCGGTCTACGGCAAGCTGGACGGCGACCTCGCCGCGGCGATGATGTCGATCAACGCGGTGAAGGGCGTGGAGATCGGCGACGGTTTCGCGTCGGTCGCGCAAAATGGCAGCGTCCACCGCGATGAGATGACCCGCGAGGGTTTCCTGTCGAACCACGCGGGCGGCATCCTTGGCGGCATCAGCAGCGGTCAGCAGGTGGTGTGTTCGGTGGCGTTCAAGCCCACCTCCAGCCTGCGTCTGCCGGGGCGCGGCATGAACGTGCTGGGCGAGGAGGTCGAGGTGGTCACCATCGGCCGCCATGATCCCTGCGTCGGCATCCGCGCCACGCCGATCTGCGAAGCGATGATGGCGCTGGTGCTGATGGACCAGGCGCTGCGCCACCGCGCGCAGTGCGGCGACGTCGGCGCAATATCGCCGCTGATTCCAGCGGCTGTCAAAGGAACTGACAGCGACGCCATCGACACGACAACCGACGCTAAACGATAGCGGCCAGTCGCCGCATCCACGCCCACAGGCAGCGACTGCGCCGCACGCCAGCACCGAAACCTCATTTCCCGCTGTAGGAGCGGCTGACCAGCCATCCGGCTGTTGAAAACCGGCCGCGACTTTTCTGGTCGGAATCACTGGCCGCGATTCCACAGCTCGGGCCTGAAGGCCCTCCCACACAACATATTCAGGTGATACGCATGAGCAAGCAGTTCAACGTGGCAGTGGTCGGCGCGACGGGCGCCGTGGGCGAAGTGATGCTGTCGATCCTCGCCGAGCGCAAGTTTCCGGTCGGCCAGATCCACGCGCTGGCCAGCGAACGCTCGGCCGGCGGCGTGGTGAAATTCGGCGACGACGAATTGATCGTGCGCGATCTGGCCACCTTCGATCCGACCGGCGTCGATATCGCGCTGTTTTCTGCGGGCGGCTCGATTTCCAAGGAATACGGGCCGAAATTCGCCGCAGCCGGCGCAGTGGTGATCGACAACTCCTCGGCGTTCCGCTACGACGATGATGTGCCGCTGGTGGTGAGCGAAGTGAACCCGGAAGCGGCGAAGCAGCGCCCGCGCGGCATCATCGCCAACCCCAATTGCTCCACCATGCAGATGGTGGTGGCCTTGGGGCCGATCCACCGCAAGGTGGGGATCGTGCGCATCAACGTCGCCACCTACCAGTCGGTCTCCGGTGGCGGGCGCTTGGCGATGGAGGAGCTGGGCCGCCAGACCGCCGCGCTGCTGAGCTTCAAGGACCCGGATCCGAAGCGTTTCCCGGTGCAGATCGCGTTCAACCTGATCCCGCACATCGACGACTTCCAGGACAACGGCTACACCAAGGAAGAAATGAAGCTGGTCTGGGAGACCCGCAAGATCCTCGGCGACGACAACATCCAGGTGAACCCGACCGCGGTGCGGGTGCCGGTGTTCTACGGCCATTCCGAAGCCGTGAACGTCGAGACCCGCGACAAGATCAGCGCCGAAGAGGTCCGCGCGCTGCTGTCGACCGCACCCGGCGTCGAAGTCGTCGACGAGCGCGGGCCGGGCGGTTATCCGACCCCGGTCACCCACGCCTCGGGCCGCGACGCGGTCTATGTCGGCCGTATCCGCGAGGACTTCTCGCATCCCAAGGCGTTCAATCTGTGGATCGTTTCCGACAACATCCGCAAGGGCGCGGCGCTCAATGCGGTGCAGATCGCCGAGCTGGTGGCGGCGGAGGCTTGAGGACGCGGCACAAGGACAACCGTTGCGAATCCCGGAAGTTGCGAAGCCTGGAGCAGGCGGCTAGAGTCTCGGGGTCGTTCCTGGGGACAAGCGTGATCAAACACTTGCGGATCACAGTTAGTGTGCTACTGGCAGTGGCGGCCTTGGTGTCGCCGCTGTCGGCGTGGGCGCTCGGCCTGGGCCAGATCAAGGTTCTCTCGCAGCGCGATCAGCCGTTGCTGGCCGAAATTCCGGTCATCTCCAACGATTCGTCCGAGTTGGAGGCGCTGCAGGCCCGTCTGGCCTCACCGGAGACCTTCGCCCGCATCGGCCTGTCGCCGCCGCAGGGCATCGTCTCGGATCTGCAGTTCTCGGTCGCCCTGGATGCCCGCGGACGCCCGGTGATCCGCGTGACCAGCGCAGCGCCGGTGCAGCAGCCGCTGCTGACCTTCCTGCTGGAAGTGGACTGGGGGCAGGGCCGGCTGGTGCGCGAATACTCCGCGCTGCTGGATACCCCGCAGACCGCCGCCGCGCCGGTGCAGCCGCCAATCCAGGAAGCTACGGTCGATCCCGGCAATACCGTAGTGCGGCTGCCCGATCCGCCGCCGGCCGATCCGCTGACCGCGACCGAGCCCACCGCCATTCCGCTGCCGCCGCGCGATGAACAGACCGCAGCCATTCCTGAGCCGCTGACCGCGCCGGACCCAGTCGCGATTCCGTTGCCGTCGGAAGATCCCGCCGCCACCGCCGCGCCGATCGAGGTCATCGCCGGCGACGCAACCCGCACCGTGCGCCGTGGCGAGACCCTGGGCGGTATCGCAGCCGGCCTCGACCGCGGCTTCACCCTCGACCAGACCATCCTGGCGCTGCTGCGCGCCAACCCGGAAGCCTTCATTGATGGCAACGCCAACCGTCTCAAGGCCGGCGCTGTGCTGCGCATTCCCGATAACGCCGGCATCTCCCAGTACACCCCGGACGAAGCCGCCGTGGTGGTCCGCGAGCAGGCCGCGCAGTGGCGCGGCAGCGGCCGTGCGCTGCCGCAGCCGCCCGCGGTAGTGGGCGCGCCTGCCGGCGAACCCGCCGCAGCCGCTGCGTCCGCGCAGCGTCCCGCCGCAGGCCGCGCCAGCACGCAGGCAAGACTCGAAATTGTGCCGCCCTCCGCGAACGACGCGAAACGGGCGGGGACGCGATCCGGCGTGAGTACCGGCGGTGAGGGCGACATGCTGCGACAACAGGAAATACAAGCCAACGAAACCCTGGCCGCGCGCGGCGCCGAGGTGGAGGAGTTGAAAGCACGCGTCGCCGAACTGGAACAGCTGCAGCAGAAGCAGAACGAACTGATCGCGCTGAAGGACAGTGAGCTGGCGGCCGCGCAGCAGCGCCTGGGCAATACCCAGGCCGCCGCCGCTGTCGAGCCTGCACCGGCAGCGTCCGGAATGGGGCTGTGGCTGGGCGTGGGTGCGGGGCTGCTGGTGATCGGCCTGCTGTTGGGGTGGTGGCTGCGTCGTCGCCGCCCCGTGGAGGTCGCGCCGAAACGCGATATCGAGCGCCTCGCCGCCGCCGTGCCGAAGTCGAAAAGCGCTGAAACCGTCCCGGACAATGCTGCAGATGCGGATGAAGCCGTGGTTGAAGCTGCCGCAGTGCCGGGAAGCGACGCGCCGCTGCCGGCCGAACCGGCATGGAACCGTCTGGCGAAACCGCCGGAGCCCGAAGCGCCTAAACCCTTGGCGCCGACGCGCGGCGTGCCGACCTGGCATGCCGGCGGCATCGACGGCGGCGGTCCGGCCAACCCCACGCAGCCTGGACAGGTGCGTCTTGATCTGGCCAAGGCCTATCTGGATATGGGCGACCGCGACACCGCGCGCACGCTGCTGGACGAGATTGCCGCGCGCGGCGATACCGAAACAGTCCGCAGCGAAGCCGCACGCATGCTTCAGGAACTGGGCTGAGGCCCGTCCGGATCCGTCGATGCGATATGTCCTTGGCGTCGAATACGACGGCAGCAATTACAAAGGTTGGCAGCGGCTCACGCCCTACGGCCAGCAGGGTGGGCCTCGCACGCTGCAGGTCACGCTGGAAGACGCGCTGTCGGGTGTGGCCAGCCACCCCGTCGCAGTGATTTGCGCCGGGCGCACGGATGCGGGCGTGCACGCCGAATGCCAGGTGGTGAATTTCGACAGCGATGCGCAGCGCGATCCGCGTGCGTGGGTGCTGGGCACCACCACCCGCCTGCCGCCCGCGATGCGTGTGCGCTGGTGCGTGCCGGTGGAGGGCGACTTCAATGCCCGGTTTTCGGCGCGCGCGCGGCGTTATCGCTATCGCCTGCTCAATCATCAGGTAAGACCCGCGCTG
>JAYUIZ010000682.1:0-1604 GCA_043765595.1 Lysobacter sp.
CTCGACCTTAGTGGCTTGCGTCTCAATTGCACGATGTGCCGGGACCCATCACCGATTCGCAATCAAGCGGTCAACGGAAGGACTACACGGTCGGCACGATGTCGGTCGCGCTACGGTGGCGGTACGATGCGGATACCCCGCTTTCCGGATCGATCGGAAAGCATGTGCAGTGGACAATCATCTACGATCGATACTAGACAGCGTGACGTTAGATCGATGTCCACAAGCGTTTTCCCTGTAAGATCAGCCCCCTACACGCACTTTCTCAGGTATCCCCACACGGTGGCACGCGAGCTTTCCGACCGCAGCAGCAAACTCCGTCGCGCCGCCGTGGCTGAGGCCCCTAAATCCAGTCCGGGCCGGCAGCGGCTGGTGCGCGACATCGCGCTGATCATGATTGCGCCGTTCCTCCTTTATCTATTGGTCTGCCTGTTCACTTTTTCGCCGCAGGACCCGGGCTGGTCGCATTCGGGCAGCGTAACCGCGCCGCTGCAGAACGCCGGCGGCCGGGTCGGGGCTTGGCTATCGGACGTCTTGCTGTACCTCACCGGCTATGTGGCTTTCCTGCTGCCGTTGATCCTCGGCGCGGTGGCGTGGATCGCGCTGTTCGGCATGGACAGCGACGGCGATGGCGACGCCGATCTGGGCCCGGCGCTGCGCCTAGTGGGGATTGTCGGCTTTCTGGTCGCAGCCACTGGCCTGCTGCACATGAAAATCGGCTCGGCGGCGGATTTCTCGGCGGGGGCGGGCGGCATCCTCGGTCAGCTGGTCGGACGCTCGCTGTTGCGTGGTTTCGGCATGGTCGGCGGCAACCTGTTTCTGCTGGCGCTGCTGCTGATCTCGATCACCCTCGCCACCGGACTGTCGTGGCTGGCGGTAATGGACCGGATCGGCGCGCTGGCGATGAAGATTCCGCCGATGTTCCGCAAAGGCACCCAGCAGGCCGCCGAGTGGCAGCAGGTGCGGGCCATGCGCGAAGAGCGCGAGGAAGTGCGCAAGGTCGACAGCGAGAAGCGCGCCAAGCGCGAGCCGGTGAGGATTGAGCCGCCGCCGCCGGCTGCGGTGGAAAAGAGCGAACGCGCCAAGCGCGAGCAGCAGATTCCGCTGTTTCATGTCTCCGATGGAACGGGTATTCCGCCGCTGTCGCTGCTGGACGACCCCAAGCCGCAGCCCAAGGGCTACGACGATGGCACGCTGGAAACCATTTCCCGGCAGATCGAATTCAAGCTCAAGGATTTCCGGATCGAGGCCCAGGTGGTCGGCGCATATCCGGGGCCGGTCATCACCCGCTTCGAGATTGAGCCCGCGCCGGGCGTGAAGGTCAGCCAGATCAGTTCGCTGGACAAGGACATCGCCCGCGGCCTCAGTGTGAAATCGGTGCGCGTGGTCGACGTGATTCCCGGCAAGTCGGTGATCGGCCTGGAAACCCCGAACACCCACCGCGAGATGATCTATCTCAGCGAACTGTTGCGATCGAAGGAATACGATAAATCCGCCAGCCCGCTGACGCTGGCGCTGGGCAAGGACATCGCCGGGCGGCCCACCGTCGCCGATCTGGCGCGCATGCCGCACCTGCTGGTGGCCGGCACCACCGGCTCGGGCAA
>JAYUIZ010000683.1:0-4445 GCA_043765595.1 Lysobacter sp.
ACGCACACCTTTTGCGAACTTGCAGTGCGCAAGCGTGCACAGCGGTGGCGTCGGATTCGGGGCATAGCCTTCGTCGTGATCGACGACATAAGAGAAGATCTTCATGCGCGGTTCCGCGGAGAATGCGTTCCCGGATTATTGCTTTTTTCGCACGCATAGCGACGTCCCGCGGCGATGATCGCTGCCCCAGGTGCGGAAGCCGGCGGTGTCGAGGTGGATCGCGGTCGGCGTGTAAAAGCCGAGCCCCAGATCCAGCGCCGGCCCGTGTTCACGCCACAACGTGCAGAGGCGCGCGACATTCTCTGGATTCGACGCCAGATCGAAATCGATCGCCAGGTTTTCACCATGCTTGCTGCGGGCGCTACCGCCGGCGCAGCGGTTGACGGCTTCATCGCGATAGACCGAACGCGCCAGCGCCGGGTCGAGGATGCCGGCATCGCGCAGCTGCGCCACCACGCGCAGGGTCGGCGGCATATTCCGTTGGAGTGCGGGCGGCGGCGTCGCGAATTCATCGTGCCGGCAGAGTCGCCAGCGTCGCGACGTGCGTGACAGCGTGGCCATCGGCACCACGTCGGCGACACCCTGTTTCAGTAGGTCATCCGCATACGCCTGCGCTTGCGGGCGATGGCCTGCGGCGAGCCAGGCCTCGTAGCGCGCTTCGGGCGCTTGCGGCGACAGATGTGAAGGCGAGTCGACATGGCAAGCCGTCAGCAGTATCAAGTGTGCGAAGACAGCGGTTTTCAGCATGTGAGACATGCCGATGAAACCCTCAACCGTTGAGTACGAAACCCGCCACCACGCGCCGGCTTTCGCTGGCTAGCACGTTGAACGTGCGCGCGGCGGCGGCGTTGGTCATGGTTTCCAAGCCGATGCCGCGCGACAGGCAGGCGGCCAGCGTGGCGGCCGGGGGGAAGCTCTGGATGGCGCCGCAGCCCAGCAGGATCACTTCCGGCTGCAGCGCGAGCAGTGGTTCCAGGTCGGCGGGCGTCATCGTCTTCACGTCGCGAACCGCCCAGCCTTCGACCAGCGTGTTCGGTGTCAGCACGAAACTCGCGGTCAGCCTGCGGTCGTTGACCAGCGCGGAAACGCCATCGGCGCCGCGGAGCAGAAATTCATGATCGGGACGATCGAGATGGAGTTGCATCGGCGCTGTCGGCGATCTGTGGGTGAGAGCGGCAGCGTCCTCGCCGCCGGTTCGCGGGTCTCAGCCCCGCGGCAGGATAATCTGGCGGTGATCCTGGCTGGGGCGGTACAGGACGGCGACATTGCCGATCCGCTGCACCAGCGCCGCGCCGCAGCGTTCCGCCAGGCCGGCCACCATCGCGTCGCGTGCGTCGCGATCTTCGGCGGAGACCTTCACCTTGATCAGTTCGTGGTGTTCCAGAGCGCTCTCGATCTCGGCGACGACCGCATCGGTGAGGCCTTTGGCGCCGATCTGCAGCATCGCCTTCAGACCGTGGGCCTGGCCGCGGAGGAAGCGATTCTGGGCGTTGCTGAGCGTGATCGACATGCGGGGCAGGGTCTTGGAAAGCGGGCGGGAACTGGCGCGCAGGGTATCATGGCCCGCATCAGGCCCGATCCCTCCGGGTTCTGCCTCCATCCGGTTCTGCATCCTCCCGCCGCCCGCATACGTCACTTCTTCCATGGCCACCCGCAGCAAGAGCAGCCAACGCTGGCTCAAAGAGCACTTCTCCGACCCCTACGTCAAAAAGGCGCAGGCGGAGGGGCTGCGTTCGCGGGCGGCCTACAAGCTGGAAGAGCTGGTCGAACGCGACCGGCTGCTTAAGCCGGGCATGGTGGTGGTGGACCTGGGTGCAGCCCCGGGTGGCTGGTCGCAGTGGGTCCGCCAATCGATGGGCGACAGTGGCCGCGTGGTGGCCTTGGACATTCTCGAAATGCCGTCGCTGGCCGGGGTGGAATTCATCCACGGCGATTTCCGCGAAGGGGAAGTGTTGGTTCAGCTGGAGACCATGCTGAACGGGCAGCCCGTGGACCTTGTGCTCTCCGACATGGCCCCCAATATGAGCGGGGTCGATGCCGTGGACCTGCCCCGGGCCATGTATCTGGCTGAGTTGGCGATGGAATTCGCCGACCGCCATTTGCGACCCGGCGGTGCCTTTCTCATCAAGCTGTTTCAAGGGGTGGGATTCGACGATTACGTTAGGGCCTTGCGCAAGCGTTACGCCCGTGTCGTGATCCGTAAACCGGCGGCCTCGCGCAAGCGATCAACGGAAGTGTATGCCCTCGCCCAGGGCAGGCTCCCGGCCTCGGCCGGCTGACCAGCGACGTTACGGGTAACGTGTTCACAATCAGCGCCCTCCGGGGCGATAGCGAAGGATGAAGAACTTGGCCAAGAATCTCATGCTGTGGGTGATCGTCGCCATCGTGTTGATGGTGGTGTTCCAGAGCTTCACCCCACCCGGGATGGGCACTGCCGACAAGGCCCTGACCTACGACCAGTTCGTGCAACAGGTGCAGACTGACCGGGTCAAGAATGTCGTCATCGACGAAGACGGCATGACCATCCGCGGTGAGCGCAAGGACGGCTCCCAGTTCTACACCCTCAGCCCGGGCGACCGCGACATGGTCAACGACTTGATCGAACACAAGGTCGAGATCGTGCAGACGCCGCCGTCGTCTGGCCGCAATATCTTCCTCAGCCTGCTGTTCAACCTGCTGCCGATCGCGCTGCTCATCGGCGTCTGGCTGTACTTCATGCGCCAGATGCAGCAGGGCGGCAGTAAGGGCGCGATGTCCTTCGGCCGTTCGCGCGCCAAGCTGCTCAGCGAAGATCAGACCAAGGCTACCTTCGCCGACGTGGCCGGCTGCGACGAAGCCAAGGAAGAAGTGGCCGAACTGGTCGAATTCCTGCGCGACCCCGGCAAGTTCCAGAAACTCGGCGGCAAGATTCCGCGCGGCGTGCTGATGGTTGGCCCGCCCGGCACCGGCAAGACCCTGCTCGCCAAGGCCATCGCCGGTGAGGCGCGGGTGCCGTTCTTCAGTATTTCGGGCTCGGACTTCGTCGAGATGTTTGTCGGCGTCGGCGCCAGCCGCGTCCGCGACATGTTCGAGCAGGCCAAGAAGCACGCGCCATGCATTATTTTCATCGACGAAATCGACGCGGTCGGCCGTCATCGCGGCGCCGGCTTGGGCGGCGGTCACGACGAACGCGAGCAGACCCTCAACCAGTTGCTGGTCGAGATGGACGGTTTCGAGGGCGGCGAGGGCGTGATCGTGGTCGCCGCGACCAACCGTCCCGACGTGCTGGATCCGGCGCTGCTGCGCCCGGGCCGTTTCGACCGTCAGGTTGTGGTGGGCTTGCCGGATGTGCGCGGTCGCGAGCAGATCCTGCGCGTGCACATGCGCAAGGTGCCGCTTGCCGACGATGTGGTGCCGATGGTGATCGCGCGCGGCACGCCGGGCTTCTCGGGTGCCGATCTGGCCAATCTCGTCAATGAGGCGGCGCTGTTCGCCGCGCGCGAGAACGGCAAGGAAGTGCGGATGGACCACTTCGACAGGGCCCGCGACAAGATCATGATGGGCACCGAGAACCGTTCGATGGCGATGAGCGATTCCGAGAAGACGCTCACCGCGTATCACGAAGCCGGCCATGCCATCGTTGGCCGCCTTGTGCCCGAACACGATCCGGTCTACAAGGTCACCATCATCCCGCGCGGTCGTGCGCTGGGTGTGACCATGTATCTGCCGGAAGGCGACAAGTACAGCTACAACCGCACCGCGATCGAATCGATGCTGTGCTCGCTGTACGGCGGTCGCGTCGCCGAAGAATTGATCTTTGGTACCGACAAGGTCACCACCGGCGCGTCCAACGACATCGAGCGCGCGACCAAGATGGCGCGCAACATGGCCACCAAATGGGGCCTGTCCGATGAGCTGGGTCCGATCGCCTACGCCGAAGACGAAGGCGAGGTGTTCCTCGGCCGCAGCGTGTCGCAGACCAAGAGCGTGTCCGACGACACTGCGCGCAAGATCGACGAAGTGGTGCGCAGCATCCTCGACAAGGCGTATGGCCGTACCACGCAGATCCTCACCGACAATATCGACAAGCTGCACACGATGGCGAAGCTGCTGCTGGAGTACGAAACCATCGACGTGCCGCAGATCGATGCGGTGATGGAAGGCCGCGATCCGCCGCCGCCGATGGGCTGGGGCCGCAACAATCCCAAGGACGATGCGCGTCCACCGGCAGCGCCGATGATCGGCGGTCCCGCGGCGCAGACCTGATCTCGGGGTCGTTATCCCGAAGGTGATCGCTCCCCGCGGCGCTTGTATCGCACACCGGAAAAGGCCAGAGTTTCTCTGGCCTTTTTCCTGTCCGCACACTGCATACGGAACGCCCCGATGTTCGATCTATCCCCCCAACTCGACTGCGCAGGCCGCGCGCTGATCCTCGATCGCCCGCGGGTGATGGGTATCGTCAATGT
>JAYUIZ010000684.1:0-4436 GCA_043765595.1 Lysobacter sp.
ATGACATCCCGGATCTGGCCATCCTCATGGGGGATGCCCTGCGGCATCGTGCTGAGTGCGACACGACCGAGCATCACCTTGATTTCGACGTTCTCCGAATCCAAACGCTCGGCCTTGAGCAGCAGCGTGCGCGCCTCGGCCACGACAACCCGCGTACCGATGTCGTTGTACAGGCGCTGCGCTTCCGCCAGCAGCTTCGCAGCCTCGACGGGATCGCGGGCGACTTCGGCCGGTTTGGCACCCGTCTTCAGCAACGCTCCCAGGCGGCCATACCATTCGTCGGCGGTGTAACCGTAGCTTTCGTTCAGCGTCTGGTAGTACAGGCGCCCCTCGCGCGTTTCGACGAATTCCAGATAGCGGCGGAGGTCATTGTCGGAGATGCCCACCAGCCGCGGCGCAAGGATTTCTTCGACAATCGTGCGTTCGTCGGGAGGTCTTTGCATACCGCCGTTGAGCGCCATGTCCTGCAGCGCGGAAGACGTGGGATCCATTGCGGCCTCGGTCAGCGCCATCGCCCGATACTGCGCGGCCATCAGCACGAACATGTAGTTCGCAAAATCGGCAGCATTCGCAACCCTGGAGAGCAAGGCGCGTCGCTCGTCACCGATGCTGCCTGCCGAAGACGGCGCAGCCTGCATGAAGCCGAGGATCCGGCCATGGATGTCGCGCATCTTTTCGTCGGATGACCAGCCGTCCCAGGCTTCGACCTCGTTCTGCGAGCGGTCGTAGCGGATGAAAGTGCACAGCGCGCGTTTTTCTATTTCCGCACCCGAAAAAAACGAGTCCAATGCCGGCTTCATACGCACGCTCGCGCCGGGGTCGTCCTGCGCCAAGCGCGCTTCGACGACGGTGCGGATCTGGCCGTAGAAGGCGTTGGCCCGCTGCACTTCGCCGTTGCGCCGGAGGATGTCGACGATCAGCGCGAAGCCTTGTTCATCCATCGCATGGCTGGGCTGGCAGTCCGGAATCGCCGCTTTCGCCGATGGTGGCCGCACGCCCTCGGGCGTAGGCGAATAGGCTTCAGTGCATCCTGTCGCGAGCAGGATGCACATTGCAAAACCAACGCTTCGGATCGACATGTCTTTTCCTGGGTTGCATGTTCGGAATGCAGGGATAACGGAGGATCACGCCGATGGAGAAATCGAACACTGGCGGTACATCCGTTTTGAAACAGCCTCTTCACGCCATAACGGGCAGAAAGGCATAGGCGCGGGACAGTTTGAAACCCGCACCGCGCAAGGGTGATCCTACGAACGCTTGTAGAACCGCAGCATCATGTTCTGCATCTGCAGCACCGCCTGATCGCCGCCGTACGCCATGCGCTGCAGGCGTTCGGGGACAGTATTGCCGTCGCTGCACTTCTGCAGCGGATTGAGCTGGATCTTGGAGAAAGCGATGAAGGCCTTCACGTCCCTGCTCGCGACCGCGTAGCACATCGGCGTGTCGCCGCCCAGGTCGGGATGCGGCAGGTTCAGTTGCGCGGCGTTCGCATTCGAGGCCAGGATGCGCAGCACATCGGTGCGCCGCCAGCGCAACGCGCAGACCACTAGCGCGGTGGATGTCGCCTTCGGGTCCGGGGTTGCATTGGCGGTGATCTGCGCCAGTTTGCCACTCACGCCCGAACGGCAGACTGCTTCGGCCAGCGCGCGCGGATCGGGATTCATCTGCATGACGCGGCGCAGCGCCTGCTGACTGGTGGCTAGGGGTTCGCCGGTCTTGCCGACATTCTCAGATGCCTTGCGCATCAGCGCGGCCGAAACGATCGGGAACTTGCGGGTGGGAAGCCATGCATCGGGCACCGGTTCGATCACGCCCAGGATCTTGTCAGCGCGGGTGTCATTCGCAAGCAAATGTTCGGCGTAGTCGAAGCGGAAATTCCAAGCGTCCGGATGACGCGCGAGATAAGCCTCGGCGATGCGCGGGTAATCGGCCATACGACTGATCTTGCGCAGCGCCGGCACCAGATTGGTCAGTGCATTTTGATGGATCAGCGCGATGCCTTCGGGCTTGGAAAACGCCGTCTGGTAGTGGCGAACGGCCTTGGCGTACTCCACCTGCGCGAAGGCCAGATCGCCCAGATACAGATCCATGCGCGGATGTTCGGGTTCAAGCCCGCGCACGCGTTCGTACAGGGCGGCCGCGTCCTCGTCCTTGCCCTGAAGATAGCGCAGGCGACCCTGCATCATCAGCGCGTCGGCGTAATCGGGTGCCAGTTGCAGCGCCTGGGCCAAGCGCATGTCGGCCTGCTCGTAATTGGGCGCGTCGATCACCACCCGCAGCTGATCCGGCGGCAGCGGCATCGCAGGCGCGGTCATGATGGTGGCTTCGCCGATGAGATATTGGATCTCGGGGTTGCGCGGATCCATCGGCTCGGCCTGGATCAGCTTGGTCAGGGCATCGGCCGCTGCGGCTGCGCCACCGACCTCGTGCAGCAGGCGTCGCGCGTCCACGACCAGCGCTTCTTTCGCGGGCTGGCCGTCCGCCTGGACGGTGGCCGGCCGGTTTTCCTTGAACTTTTCGACCAGCTGCGCGTACCACTCGTCGGCCTGGAAATCGTAGGCTCCGCTCAACGCTACGTAATAGTCGCCGCCGAAACGACTGTCGGCGAACGCGAGGAATTCGGCCAGGTCTTCGTCGGGCACCTTCTTCAGCACGGGGACGAGCCAGTCATCGACCACCGCAGCTACGGTCGACAAGGCGCCGGCCGCCTGCGCGGGATTGGATGGCACCGCCTGCGGATCGAACGCGGCGACCAGCGCCGGCACGCCCTGGCTGGCGACCTTGTCGTTGTTCGCCTGCGCCTGCCGCAGCGCCATCGCCGCGGCGATTTCGCCCAGCATGGCCTTGCGCGCGGGCGTGAGCTTCTCATTTTGTTCCTCTTCCGAAGCCACCGGCGTGCGGCTCCAGATCGCGGTGTTGATCGCATGCATCGTCGGGTCGCGGGACCATGCGTCGAAGGCCGCGACGCCGCTGGAATCGCCTGCCATCGTCAGGAAGGCGCAGGCGGTGCGGGCGCGCAGTCGCTCATCGGAAAACTCGTCGTCCAACACCGGTTTGAGCAGCTTCATTGCAGACGGGTCGCGCTTGTCTAGCAAGGTTTCGATGGCCTTGCGGTGCTGCCGGAACCGATTCGAGACGTGAACGATATCGCCCGATCGATCCATGGCATGCGCCAGGCGGCCGAACGCCTTGGCGTCGTACTCCCCCGCGACCTTGCATTCGGGCGTCGGCAGCAATGCCACCTTCACTTCCTCCTGCTTGCCGCAGGCGGTCGCGAACACGACGAAGGCAATACCGATGCCCACAATGGCTGAACGCATTTTTCCACTCCATTTCATGTGAAGCGGTCAGGATAAGGCCAAAGCGCGGCGATGCGACGGTCGCGGCCCGGTAGAACCGCGGGCCGGCGCTGCGAATCGATCGTAGATCCAGTTCCGGCCCCGACTTTCGCTGCACGTCAGGCGGTGATTCACGCGACAATCCACCGATGCCCCGTCCGACCAATCGCCCCGACCAGCCCGCCGAACGCCCGTCTTCATCGCCGGGTGCGCACCCACGCAATCGACATCATGGCCGCTACGATTTCGCAGCGCTGATCGCGGCAACGCCCGCACTGTCGTCGTTCGTCGTGAATACGCCGGGCGGCGAGGCGAGCATCGATTTCAGCGATCCGGCGGCGGTGCGCGCCTTGAACCGTGCGCTGCTGAAGACCCAGTACGGAATCGCGCACTGGGATCTGCCGGAAGGGTATCTGTGTCCGCCGATCCCGGGCCGCGCCGATTATCTGCACGGTCTGGCCGATCTGCTAGCGGCGTCGTCCGGTGGCAAAGCGCAGTCCGACAACACCCCCCGCGGGTCGTCGATACGCGTGCTGGATGTCGGCACCGGCGCGAACCTCATCTATCCGCTGATCGGTCATCGCGAATACGGCTGGCGTTTCGTCGGCACCGATGTCGATATCACCGCACTGCGCGCAGCCGAAGCGATCGCGGACGCCAACGGTCTGCGCAAGATGATCGAACTGCGCCACCAACCTGTTCCCGCGCGGATCTTCGACGGCGTGCTGCGCGGCGACGAAGTGTTCGATCTCACGCTGTGCAATCCGCCATTCCACGCATCCGCCGCAGACGCGGCGCAGAGCAATCAGCGAAAACGGCGCAACCTCGGCCAGCACGACGCGGTGGACGCCCGTGCGCGGCTCAACTTCGGCGGGCAGCACACGGAGTTGTGGTGCGCCGGTGGCGAAGCGGGATTCGTGCGCCGGATGATCCGCGAAAGCGCCAGCATCGCGACCCGCGCGTGCTGGTTCAGCACTCTGATTGCTAAATCCGAGCACCTCGCCGATGTGCGCAAGCAGTTACAGCAGGTTGCTGCTCAGGACGTGCGCGTGGTTGCGATGGCGCAGGGCAACAAACAGAGCCGGTTCGTCGCGTGGA
>JAYUIZ010000685.1:0-1596 GCA_043765595.1 Lysobacter sp.
GTTCATACCCCAGCGGCAGACGCTGCGAGGCGGGCTGGTAGCGGAACGCCGACATGGATGACGCCAGCGACGCGCCGAGCAGGATCGCCACCCAGCCGAAATAGATCCAGCCCAGGAAGATCGGCACGAACGCCAGCGGGCCGTAAATCTTCTGGTAGGCGCCGAAGCTGCCGAGATAGGAACCGATGCCGGCCTTGAGCAGTTCGATCAGCACCACCGCCAGCACCGCGCCAAGCGCGGCGAATTTCCACTGGATCGTGCGGTGCGGCACCACCCGGTAGACGACCATGAGCGCGATCAGCTCGATCGCGACCGGCGTCCACGCCAGCAGCCAGTGTTCGAGCATTTGCCCCGGCTGGGTTTCGAAGATCGCCATCGCGAAGAAGCGTGCCGACACCGCCAGACTGGCGGCGGCTAACAATGCCCCGAAGGTCATCACCGTCCAATACACCATCAACCGGCCGAACTTCGGCCGCGAGGTGGGCACGCGCCAGATCCGGTTGAATGTGGCCTCGATGTTGTTGAGAGTGATCAGCAGCGACACCACCAGCGCGATCACGCCGACCGCGGTGAGCTTGCCAGCGTTGCTGGAGAAATCGAGCAGATAGGCCTCGACCGCACGCGCCGAGGACGGCACGAAGTTCGAGAAGATGTAGGCGCTGAGCTGCCGGCTCCATTCCTCGTACACAGGGAAGGCAGACAGCACGCCGAACACCACCATGCTCAGCGGGACGATGGCGAACGCGGCGGTGAACGACAGCGCGCCGGCCGCCTGGAACAGGCTGTCGTCGAGAAAGCGTTTCCACAGGAAACGGAAGAACGTACCGGCGCGGGCACGATCCCATGCCCGGGCCTGTGCGCGTGCGCGGTCGCGCAAGCGCGCGAAAAAAGTCTGTGACGCCATGCGCCAAGGGTATCAGGCCGGCCCAGGCAGCGCCCGACGCGCCACGATGACGAAGCCGCGCCCGCGGCTGATGCGAATGAATCGTCAATGCTTCAACGCTATCGAATCGAAATCAGCAGCCCGAAGTCCGCTCAAGGGCCGCATGCCGTACGGAGGCATGCAGATTGGGGACGCATCGCAGCGATTGCCGTACCCTTGGCGGACTGCATACTGCGGAGCCCTCATGACCGAAGTCCTGGTCCTCTATTACAGCCGCGGCGGATCCGTGGCCCGCCTCGCGCGGCAGATCGCGCGCGGCATCGGCGAGGTCGAAGGCGTGTCCGCGCGCCTGCGCACCGTGCCGCCGGTGGCGCCGGTAACCGTAGCGGCCGCCCCACCCGAGCCCGAGGACGGCGCGCCCTACGTGGATAAGCGCGACCTGGCCGAATGCGCCGGCCTGCTGATCGGCAGCCCCACCCGCTTTGGCAACATGGCCGCGCCGATGAAGCATTTCATCGACACCCTGGGCGCCGAATGGGCCAGCGGCACGCTCGTCGGCAAACCCGCGGCGGTGTTCACTTCCACCGCCAGCATGCATGGCGGCCAGGAATCCACGCTGCTTTCGATGCTGGTGCCCCTGCTTCACCACGGCTGCGTCATCGCCGGCATTCCCTACCGCGAGCCGCTGCTCAGCAGCACCCGCAGCGGCGGCA
>JAYUIZ010000686.1:0-4416 GCA_043765595.1 Lysobacter sp.
TCTGAGCGTGCGTCAGATGCGACCGTATCTGGGCGACGCGGTCTGCGACGGCTATTTCAAATTCACCTTCGTGCGCAACCCGTTCGACCGCTTCGTCTCGTATTGCGCCTTCATGACCCGCCAGCACGGCGAGTTCGATCGTGACCCGCAGGGCACGATGCGCAGGATCCTGTTCGATCTGCGGCCGATGGACCACGTCCACTTCCAGCCGCAGCACACGCTGCTGACCGACGACGCAGGCGCGCTGGAGATGGATCTCATCGGCCGGGTCGAGCGCATGCAGGACGACTACGACGCCATCTGCGCGAAGATCGGCATCTCAAGCCGCGCGCTGGACAAGGTCAACAGCTCGAAACGCGGCGATTACCGCCAGTATTACGATCAGGCGCTGATCGACGGCGTGACCGAGCTGTACGGCCGCGATCTGGAACTGTTCGGCTACGCCTTCTGATCAAGCCCCGGGACCAAGCCACAAGAGACCTGCATGAGCCACGACCCCTACGCGAACCCGCGCAAGACCACCACGATCCGCCGTCTGGGCGCGGTCGATATCGCCGCGCTGAAAGCCGCAGTGCTGGCGATTCCCGAAGCGGTGTGGGATGCCGAGAACGCCGACAAGCCGAACCGGTTTGAGGCCTTGGACAAGACCCGGCACATCGTTTTCCGCTTCGTCGACAGTACGCGCGACTGGCGCGGCTCGCACGACCGTCCAGCGTGGGCCGAGTGGCAGGCGCTGTTGGCACCGGTAATGCAGGCAGCGGTGGCGCATTACGCTTATGCCGGCGGGCAGTTCCCGCGGGTGATGCTGGCGCGGATGGCGCGTGGTGGCGAGATCAAGCCTCATCGCGACGCCAACGCCGCCGCGAAATGGCCGCACAAGATCCATGTGCCGCTGCTGACCAACGACAAGGTGACCTTCTACGTCGACGGCATCGGTTATCACCTCTCCGAGGGCGAGGCCGCCGAGGTCAACAACATGGGCGTGCATGCGGTGAAGAATGCCGGCGATGACGACCGCATTCATTTGATTTTCGAATATTTCGATCCGGAGCAGCCGGAGCCGGAGTGGTTGGCGCACGTGATTGCGGGCGCCTGAGCACCGTTTCGGTGGCGATGCCGATCACTTCAGCCGATTGAGCGTGCGCACCCGTCGCAGCCTGCGCAGCACGCTCCGCGAATCGTCGAACCGATATTCCTCGACTTCCACCTGCATGCCGTCGTCGTCGTCGAAAACTTCGCGCATCGCGTACAGCCGGCCGTTGCCTTCGAAGGCCAGCCAGCGGTCGCCGTCGCGTACGACTTTGATGTGCGACACCGACGGGATGATGGTCTGCAGCGCTTCGCTGTCGAGCAGCTTCGTCGCCAGCAGCGCGTCGCGATGGATGCGCAGGGCATCGGCGCGCTCGCGGGTGCTGCGCAGGGCAGAGTCTCGGTCGATTCGGTGGATCGGTTCCAACTGCGCCAGCGGCACCTGCACCAGGGTTTTGCCGGTGCGCTTGCGATGGATGTCCATGACCACTTTGGCCATGTACGCATCCTTGTGGTCCATGTGCGCGAGTTCGCCGCGCTTGCCGAGGAGGTAGTGCCACCATGTGCGGAGGGTGTGGATCATGGGCGCGGATGGCTGTTTGTGGTGCTGCATTCTGGTCGAAAAGCGGATCGTCATGGTCGCGCAAAGAGCAAATCCCCCCGCCATCGCTGGGCGATGGCGCCCCCCTTTTCCAAAGGGGGTGAAGCGGAGCGCTGCGAGCCACTGGCTCGCGCTCCGATGAACGCCCGCGCGAGTAGCGCGGGCCGGATGAGGCGACGCGTTTGCGAGGCACTGGCTCGCGCGTCGGCGAACGCTCGCGCGCCGATGCGCTGGTATCGATCTCAGTCGATCGCCACCGCGTGCGCATGTTCGCGGGTGGCCATGAAGGTGACCGCGGGTGCGCGTTCCTGCGCGAGCTGCAGGTTCACGCGCGTCGGTGCGAGATAGACGAGTTGGCCTGCGGCGTCGATCGCGAGGTTCAGCGCGTTCTTGTCGCGGAACTCTTCCAGCTTCTTCGCGTCGTCGCAGCGGATCCAGCGTGCGGTGGCGACCTGCACCTGCTCGAAGGAAGCGTCGACGCCGTATTCGTCCTTCAACCGGTACGCGACCACGTCGAACTGCAGCACGCCGACCGCGCCGAGGATCAGGTCGTTGCTCATCAGCGGGCGGAAGAACTGGGTCGCGCCTTCTTCCGACAGCTGCGCGAGGCCTTTCTGCAACTGCTTGAGTTTCAGCGGATCGCGCAGGCGCGCGCGGCGGAACAGTTCCGGCGCGAAGTTCGGGATACCGGTGAAACTGAGATTCTCGCCCTCGGTGAAGCTGTCGCCGATGGAGATGGTGCCGTGATTGTGGATGCCTATCACGTCGCCCGGCCACGCGGTTTCGGCGATCTCGCGGTCGCTGGCCATGAAAGTCAGCGCGTTGGCGAGTTTCATGTCCTTGCCGGTGCGCGTGTGCAGGGTTTTCATGCCGGCGCTGAACTGGCCTGAGCAGATGCGCATGAAGGCGACGCGGTCGCGATGCTGCGGGTCCATGTTCGCCTGGATTTTGAACACGAAACCGGTGAGTTTGTCTTCGCCCGGCGCCACGATGCGGCCGGTGGTTGCGCGCGCTTTTGGCGACGGCGCATGTTCGATGAAGAAATCCAGCAGCAGCTGCACGCCGAAGTTGTTGACCGCCGAGCCGAAAAACACCGGCGTCTGCTTGCCCGACAGATAAGCGTCCTTGTCGAACGGATGCGACGCGCCTTCCACCAGTTCCAGTTCGTCGCGCAGTTCGGCCAGCATCGCGTTGCCGATGCGCGCTTCCAGCGTAGGGTCGTTGATCGACGCGAAGATCGTCGAATCCTGGCGGGTGAAGTTGCGGCCTGCTTCGTACAGATGCACTTCGCCGGTGACCAGATGCACCACGCCCTTCAAGCGCGAGCCCATCCCGATGGGCCACGTGATCGGCGCGCACTGGATGCCCAGCACCGATTCCACTTCGTCCAGCAGATCGATCGGCGGTTTTCCTTCACGGTCGAGCTTGTTGATGAAGGTCATGATCGGCGTGTCGCGCAGCCGGCAGACTTCCATCAGTTTGATCGTGCGCTCTTCAACGCCCTTGGCCACGTCGATCACCATCAGCGCCGAGTCCACCGCGGTCAGCACGCGGTAGGTGTCTTCGCCGAAGTCGGCGTGGCCGGGGGTGTCGAGCAGATTGACGATGCAGTCGTCGTACGGGAACTGCATCACCGACGAAGTCACCGAGATGCCGCGCTCTTTTTCGAGCGCCATCCAGTCGGAGGTCGCGTGGCGGGCGGCCTTGCGGCCCTTGACCGAGCCGGCCATCTGGATCGCGCCGCCGAACAGCAGCAGCTTTTCGGTCAGCGTGGTCTTGCCTGCGTCGGGGTGCGAAATGATCGCGAAGGTACGACGACGGGCGGCTTCGGTGGAGACATCGGACATGAGGTGTGGCGCCAGAGCGCACGGGATCGAAGGAAGGGGCGAATTATACGGGCGCGGCTCGGCCCAAGCCCGATACCCCGGATCCGGACGTTTTCTGTGGGAGCGGTAGCGGCTGAGATAGGTATTGGAAACGTTTGCGGTACAGCATCGCCGCTCCCGCGGCTCGCGCCGCTCCCACGAAGCCGGTCGGCCCTGCTGACAGCACCTGTCAACGGTCGGCGTTATCCTCGCGCCATGAGCACCTATTGCGATTTTGCCCCCAGGCACCCGGTTCACGGGCCTTATCACGACCACGAGTACGGCGTTCCGACCCGCGACGAGTCGGCGCTGTTCGAGCGGCTGATCTTGGAGATCAACCAGGCCGGGCTGAGTTGGGAAACCATCCTGAAGAAGCGCGAGGGCTTCCGTCGCGCCTACGACGGCTTTGATGTGGACACGGTGGTGGCTTACGGGGATGACGAGCGTACGCGGCTGCTGGCCGACCCCGGGATCATCCGCAACCGCCTGAAAGTGGCGGCCGCCATCCACAACGCCCAGGTCATCCGCGGACTGCGCGCGTCCCATGGCGGCTTCGCCGCATGGCTGGATGCGCACGCGCGGCTGCACGACGCGCTGCGCGACAAGCCGGCGTGGGTGAAGTTGTTCAAGCAACAGTTCCGCTTCACAGGCGGCGAGATCGTCGGCGAGTTCCTGATGAGTCTGGGCTATCTGCCGGGTGCGCACCGGCAGGACTGTCCGGCGTTCGCGCGTGTTGCGAAGCTGAAACCGGTGTGGATGCGGCATGCTCCTTAGCAGGCTGCTGAAATACTGTTTATGAGTCAAAAATTTGGCGCTTTTTAGACGTGACCACAGTATGTAAGCACAAAATATCAATGGGTTACGTGTCGTTTCAGGCTCGTGGATCGGAATTTTGAGAACGGCCAATGAGTATTTCAGCAG
>JAYUIZ010000687.1:0-4415 GCA_043765595.1 Lysobacter sp.
GGCCTGCCGGTCCGGCCGGCCTCCTGGGTGCCAGGTTCGGCGGACTCCAGCCCGGAAAGGTGCTCCGGACCAGCGGGAACGGTATGGATAAGCGCGCGGAAGCTGGTTTCAGGGTCGGCTGGACACGACGAACGGCCGTTCAAGGTCGTGACAGAGTTCACTCCCGGAGCGATCCACTGCAGAGGGGAGTTGCCTAAAAGTTGAAAGTCCGTTATTTAATGTATTGGGACACGTAACGCGCGTAAGCGCGCGTGGGAAGGGGAAAAAGTGGGACTGCTAGCAAAAAATCAGTCACCTTTGGTGGGCGTCGACATCAGCTCGACCGCCGTCAAGCTCCTGCAGCTGTCTCGGGCTGGCGACCGCTATCGGGTGGAACATTACGCGGTCGAGCCGTTGCCGCCGAATGCCGTCGCCGAGAAGAACATCGTCGAGGTCGAGGCTGTAGGCGAGGCCATCCGTCGGGCGCTGAACCGTTCAGGCAGCAAGGCCAAACAGGCCGCCGCGGCCGTGGCCGGCTCGGCAGTGATCACCAAGATCATCCCGATGCCTGCCGACCTCGACGAGGACGACATGGAGTCCCAGATCGAGCTGGAGGCGGTGAACTACATTCCGTATCCGATCGAGGAAGTGAATCTGGACTTCGAGGTGCTGGGCGCCATGCCCGGCAACCCGGAAATGGTCCAGGTGCTGCTGGCGGCTTCGCGCTCTGAAAACGTCGAGATGCGCGCCTCCGCGCTGGAAGTCGGCGGCCTCACCGCCAAGATCATGGATGTCGAAGCGTTCGCGATCGAGAACGCCTACGCGCTGATCGCCGGTACGCTGAACATCCCGCACGACGGTATCGTCGCGCTGGTCGATGTCGGCGCCACCATGACCACGCTCAGCATCCTGCGCAACGGCCGCAACATCTACAGCCGTGAGCAGGTGTTCGGCGGCAAGCAGCTCACCGACGAAGTGATGCGCCGCTACGGTCTGAGCTACGAGGAGGCGGGCCTGGCCAAGCGCCAGGGCGGCCTGCCCGAAAGTTACGAAATCGAAGTGCTGGAGCCGTTCAAGGAAGCCATGGCCCAGCAGATCGGCCGCCTGCTGCAGTTCTTCTATGCAGGCAGCGAATACAACCGTGTCGACCAGATCGTGCTGGCCGGCGGCTGCGCTTCCATCGCCGGTATCTCCGCGATGGTGGAGGAACAGCTGGGCGTGCAGACCGTGGTCGCCAATCCGCTGGCCCAGATGACGCTTGGTCCACGCGTGCAGGCGCACGCGCTTGCGCAGGACGCGCCGGCGCTGATGATCGCCTGCGGCCTCGCCCTGAGGAGCTTCGACTGATGGCACGGATCAATCTCCTCCCGTGGCGCGCCGAACGGCAGAAAGAGCGCAAAAAGCAGTTCGTCCTGATGCTGGTGCTGTCCGCGGTGGCGGGTTTCGCCGCATGGTTTCTGGTCAACACCTACTACAGCATGCAGATTTCCGGTCAGCAGGAGCGCAACGCCTTCCTCGACCAGGAAATCGTGACGGTCAAGTCCAAGATCACCGAAATCGAGGCGCTTGAGCAGAAAAAGAACAATCTGCTCAACCGCAAGAAAGTGATTGAGGAATTGCAGGCCAACCGTTCGCAGATGGTGCATCTGTTCGATTCGCTGGTGCGCACCATCCCCGACGGCGTGATTCTCACCGGGATCAACCAGGAAGGCGAGAAGCTGACCCTGGAAGGCCGCTCCCAGTCATACACCCGGGTCAGTTCGTACATGGAAAACCTGTCGGCGTCGGGCTGGATGACCAAGCCGGAACTTTCGGTGATCCAGGTTGAAGGCGATAACAGCGGTTTGCCGCACACCTTCAGCGTCACGGTCACTTTGGCCAATCCCAACGCCAAGGAAGAAGGTGAAGAGGACAGTGTCGATCCCAGCGCTGCCGTGACTGTTGCCGCGCCTGCGACCCTGCAGCCGCTGATGCCCGCACAGCCCGCCGCCGCGCCCGCGACGACGGTTCCGGCTACAGGTGGTGCCGCGCCCGCGGCAACCGCACCGGCAACTAGTGGTGCGCAGCCGAAGGTCATGCCCGAAGGCAGCTCGAAACCCGAATCCGCACCGTCCGAGCAAACGGGAGGGCCCGCGTCGTGAAAAAGAAAATGTCGCTCAAGGAACTCGACTTCAACAATGCCGGTTCCTGGCCGCGGGAATGGCAACTGGGGTTCTGCTTCGCGCTGGGAATGCTGATCCTGTTTCTGATGTGGAACTTCCTGACCCGCCCGAAAAGTGCGGTGCTCGAAGGCCTGGAAGCGGACGAAACCACCAAGCGCCAGGAATTCGAGAAGCTGCAGGGCCAGGCCGCGAATCTGGAGCCGCTCAAACAGCAGCTGGCACAGATGGAGCAGCAGTTGCAGCAGATGCTGCGTCAGCTGCCCAGCAAGACCGAAATGCCGGAACTCATTGTCGACATCTCGCAGACCGCGCTCGCCACCGGCATCACCAACGAACTGTTTCAGCCGGGCGACGAAACCGCGCTTGAGTTCTACGTCGAGAAGCCGATCGAACTGAAGATGGTGGGCAGCTACCACCAGTTCGGTGCGTTCGTGAGCGGCGTAGCCTCGCTGCCGCGGGTGGTGATCATGACCATGCACGACATCTCATTGAAGCCGCGCGAAGTGCCGGGCACCCCTGCCGACAAGGGTAAGAAGCAGGTTGGTATCGGCCCCGATTCGGTGCTTGAACTCAAGGGCACGGTTAAGACCTACCGCTACCGCGATGAAGACGACGAAGCCGCTCCTGCCGCCGGTACTCCGGGCGCAGCCGGTACTTCGGCCGCACCCGCCGCGACCGCGCCGAATTCACCCGCCGCCGCGGCGACCGCTGTCGCCAGCCAGGCCGCCGGAGGGAGCCGCTGATGCGCAGACTCCACAACAATATCGCGCGCGCCGCACTCGCGGTCGCTTTGTTCGCAGGCCTGACGGGCTGTGGTCGTTCGATCACCAGCACGCCCGGCGAAGCGCCCAATCTCGAAGAGTGGGTGGCGAACGTCAAAAAGAAACCTGCGCCGCCGCTCGATCCGCTGCCAGTAATGCAGCAGTTCGAGGTCTTTGAATACTCCGCGCAGTCGCTGCGCGACCCGTTCAACGCGATGTTCGCGGCGGGCGCGGGCGCTTCCGGACCGCGTCCGGATTCGGATAGGCGCAAGCAGGCGTTGGAACAATTTCCGCTGGATGCTCTCGACATGGTCGGGACGATCGGCAAAGGCAGTGCCCAGGTCGCGCTGGTGATGGGACCCGACAAGGTCACACATCGGATCGTTCCTGGAAATTACATGGGCCAGGCCGACGGGCGCGTGACCGGTGTGTTCGAGAATCGAATCGAACTCGTCGAGCTGGTTTCCGATGGTGCAGGCGGTTGGCTGGAGCGGCCGGTGTCGGTTTCGCTCGATGACGAATAAGACGAGGGGATAGCGAAATGATCGTACTCAAGGCGCATAGCCAGCAGCAGGGCCGTCGCAAGATGCCAACGAAAGCCGCGTTCTACGGTTTGGCGGTCGGTCTGCTTTCGGCGCTCAGCGCCGTCGGCGCGACTCCGCCCGGACCCGCAGCGCCCGTACCCACGATGACTGGGCAACAGACGCCGGCGATCAGCGCGATCACCAGCATCGACTTCAAGCGCGGCGACGGCGGCTCCGGCAAGCTGATCCTGCACTTCGACAGCGATGGCGCGACGCCTGACATGCGCAGCAGCGATGCAGGCGTGGTTGTCGATATCGGCAACGTTACGATGCCCGCGCATCTGCAGCGGATGCTCAATGTGACTGACTTCGCCACGCCGGTGCAGCAGGTACAGGCCACCGCCAGCGGCAACAAGGCGCAGGTGGTGATCAGCACGCGCGGCGCCTTTGAATCCATGGCGTACCAGACCGGCCGCGACTACATCGTCGAACTGGTGCCGCGCACCGCCGCGCCGTCGCGTGCCGTCGGCAGCGCCACCGCCGTCGCCGGTACCGCGCAAAAAGCGGCGACTGCGGCCCGGCCGTTCAGCGGCCGCCCGGTGACCTTCAACTTCCAGGACGTGCCGGTGCGCACGGTGCTGCAGTTGATCGCCGAGGAGTCCAATCTCAACATCGTCGCCAGCGATACCGTGCAGGGCAACGTCACCCTGCGCCTGATCAACGTGCCGTGGGACCAGGCGCTGGACATCGTGCTGCAGGCCAAGCAGCTCGACAAACGCCGCAGCGGCAACGTGATGTGGGTCGCTCCGCAGGCGGAAATCGCCAAGTTTGAGCAGGACAAGGAAGACGCCCGCATCGCGATCGAAAACCGCGTTGAAACGGTGACTGAATACATCGTCGTGAGCTATGGCAACGCCGAAGACATCGCCAAGCTGCTGACCGACGAAAGCAAGGGCAACCAGTCCGGTGGCGGTGGTGGTGGCGGTGGC
>JAYUIZ010000688.1:0-1589 GCA_043765595.1 Lysobacter sp.
CTCAAGAAGCTGCTGGATCCGGCGGCGCTGACCGAAGGCGGCGTGCGCGTCGGCGCGGCGGGCGGCGGCTGAGGCCATCGCCCGCACGTAGTCACTTCGCCGGTTCTGCGGTCGCCGCCTCTGCTTCCGCAGCGGTGTTTCCGCTGTCGTTGGCGCTGCTCATGCCAATATCGGCGTTGATCGCGCCGCCCGGAATGTCGACGTTGAACTTGCCGTCCTTGCCGCAGTCGTCCACATCGCTCTGGTCCATCGTCGCGTAGGGCTTGAACTGCGGCATCGCTGCGGCCAGTTGGTCGTGCGTCACTTTCATCGCCGGCAGCAGCTTGCACAACTCAACCGCCGCCTTTTCGATGCCTCCGGCCTCGGCTTCGATCTTCTGCTCGATCTGATCGGTATTGCCCGTCAGTACGCCCTTCAGCGCCTCGCCGACAGCCTTGCCTGCCAGGTCGGCACCCTGCAGGCCGATATCGATGCCGGCTTCGGCGATACCGACAATATGAGCGCGGTATTCCAGCAGCAGCTTGCGCTGCTCGGCGGTCGCCGCGATCAACTTGCCGCCGATCAGTAGATCGCCTTCAGGCGTGATCTCCGCCTTCGGCTGCTGATTTTTGGACACCTGGATGTTGGCGGTCGCGAGCCCCTTGCGCGCGTGGTCGGTGGCACCCTTCACCGCTTTTCCGATCATGGTGGCGGGTTCGCCCGGATCCGTGCCGGGCGACGCACTGTCGGAGCAGGCCGACAGCATCGATGCGGCAAGCAGGGCAGCGAAAAGCAGCGAATGGCGAAGCACTGGACGGGACATGTTCATGGCGACCTTCTTGAGTGTTGTGCGATGAGTAGTGCGTAATTCGATCAATCTTTGCGCGGCAGATCGATGCTGCCGGCGACGGCGCGTTGATTTACCGACCCGCTGCCGAGCTTGCGGACGGTCAGGCGGCCTTGCGTGCGCTCCACATCCAGGTTGCCGGATCCGACTTTGTCGACGCTCACATCGCCACCGATATCGGTCAGTCTGGCGTCGCCCGAACCGACGGATTCGAGCTCCACGCCGCCTTCGGTGCCGCTGACGGCCAGATCGCCCGACCCAACGCTGCCGATCTTGGCGCTGCCGCGTACGCTGCGCGCGGTGAGATTGCCGGAGCCGACCGAAATCACGTTCAGGCCGCCGATATCGTCGAGTTCGATATCGCCCGAACCGACATCGGCATAGACCATGCCGCGCACTCGACTGGCCTTGGCATCGCCGGAACCCACATCCAGACTCAACGATGCGACACCGGACACGGCCGCGTCGCCGGAGCCGACGTTGACCTGGACCGGCATCGTGTCGGGCAGCGACGCCCGCACCTGCAGGTACGCATAGCGGTTATCGCTGTTCCAGCTGATGTTGCCGTCGCAGTCCGCGCGGACGAACAGTTTCTCGCCGATACGCTGCTGGGTAAGGCTAAGTTGTCGCAGCAATGAACGCTCGGAAGCGCAGGCTTTCGCGTTCACGGACACTGCGGCGTCCTTGCTCGCGGTCAGCACTAGTTCCTGGGCGCCGATTTCGAACACCACGGTCTTGACGCCGGTGAGATCCAACGCGAGAT
>JAYUIZ010000689.1:0-4408 GCA_043765595.1 Lysobacter sp.
GCCTGACCAGTGCCCAGGTCGCGCCCGTTCCATCCCTTCTGCCCGACAGGAACGACGCATGACCCGAACGCGTGTGCTGGCCGCTTTGGTGATGGCACCCCTGGCCATCACCGCGGTGCTGCTGTTGTCCACGCCGTGGATGGCCGCGCTGAGCGCCGCCGCGTTCCTCATCGGCCTGTGGGAATGGCTGCGACTGGCCGAAATCGACGACCCGATCGCCCGCGGCGTGTTGATGGTGGTCAACCTGCTGTTGATGGTGGCGCTGGTCTGGGCGTCGCGGTCGGCCACTGGCAGCTCGCTGATACTGTTTCAGCTGATGATGATGCTGGGCGTCATCTGGTGGCTGCTGGCGGTGATCTGGCTGCGTCATTACAACTTCGCCTCCGACCACGATACCCATGCCCGGGTCTTCAAACTGGCCGCAGCCACCCTCAGCATCATCCCGGCCTGGTGCGCGCTGGTCCTGATCCATGCCAGCGACCCGACACCCAGCCTGCTGGGCGGCGTGCAGCAGGGCCACGTCTGGCTGCTGGTGGCGCTGATGATTGTCTGGGCCGCCGACAGCGGCGCCTATTTCGCCGGGCGAAAGTTCGGCAAGACCAAGCTCAGCCCGCGGATCAGCCCCAACAAGACCGTCGAAGGCCTGGTCGGCGGCGTGATCGCCGGCATGATCGTGGCCCTGGCCGCCGCGCCGTTGGCCGGCGCCAGCATGAAAGAGCTGCCGTACGTGGCCATCGTCGCGATCTGGACGATCCTGTTTTCGGTGGTGGGCGATCTTTACGAAAGTCTGCTCAAGCGTCACGTCGGGGCCAAGGATTCCAGTCACCTTATCCCCGGCCACGGCGGCGTGCTGGACCGGATCGACAGCGTGCTGGCGGCGCTGCCGGTGTTCGCGCTGGGCAAGCTGATGTTCGGGTTCTGAACTTGACTGCGTCGATACGGTCCATGACTGCCATGCCTGCCGCGACTCCAATTTCGCCCGCAACCCGGCCGGGAGCATGCTTCTTTGGAGCATGCTGCTTTGGGGCATGCCGCTTCGGAGCATGCTGCTTTCGAGCATGCCGCTTCGGAGCATGCCGCTTGGGAGCATGCCCGTGAGGCGCGTTGCCGTGCTCGGCGCGACCGGCTCCATCGGCACCTCGGCGCTGGACGTGATCGGCCGTCATCCCGACCGGCTGGGCGTGGAAGCGCTGGCGGCCGGCAGCAATGTCGACGCGCTGCTGGCGCTGTGCCGGACCCATCGTCCCACCCACGCGGCCATCGCCGACGAAGCCGCCTACGCTGCACTACGCGATGGCCTGCGCGACGCCGGGCTGGGGACCGAAGCTCACGCCGGCATGGCCGCGATCGACGCGCTGGCCGCGGATGCCCGCAGCGATACCGTGGTCGCCGCGATCGTCGGCGCCGCCGGGCTGTCATCCACGCTCGCCGCCGCCCGCGCCGGCAAGCGACTGCTGCTGGCGAACAAGGAATCGCTGGTGCTGGCCGGCGAACTGCTGATCGCAGCGGCGCGCGCGGCCGGCGCGGCTATCATCCCGATCGACAGCGAACACAACGCAATATTCCAGTGTTTGCCGACTGCCCAAGGGCAGATCGGCGTCCAGTGTTTGCCGACTGCCCAAGGGCAGATCGGCGTTCAATGCTTGCCGGATGCCCACGCTCACGCGGGCTTGAAGCGCATCCAGCTCACCGCGTCCGGCGGTCCGTTCCGCGGTCGTTCACGCGCCGAGCTGGCCGATGTCACGCCTGCGCAGGCGGTGGCGCATCCAAAATGGTCGATGGGTCCGAAGATCTCGGTCGACTCCGCAACGCTGATGAATAAGGGTCTCGAAGTGATCGAGGCGCATCATCTGTTTGGCGTACCCGGCGCGCTCATCGACGTACTGGTACACCCGCAAAGTCTGGTGCATTCGCTGGTGGAATTCGTCGACGGCTCCACCCTTGCCCAGCTCGGCCTGCCAGACATGCGTACCGCGCTGGCGGTGGGCTTCGCATGGCCCGAACGCATCGTCTCCGGCGTCGCCGGGCTGGATCTGCGCGCTCACTGCCGGCTCGATTTCGAACCGCCGGATCTCGATGCCTTCCCATGTCTACGCCTCGCCTACGCAGCGCTCGATGCCGGCGGCTGCGCGCCGGCAGCATTGAACGCCGCGAACGAGGAAGCGGTTTCAGCCTTTCTTCAGGGCCGGATCGGTTTCCTGTCCATCCCCGCACTGGTCGAAGACGCTTTGGCACGCATGCCGCATGCGCAGGCCGGCTCGCTGGATGCCCTGCTCGCCGCCGATGCCGCCGCCCGCGCCGTCACCATCGACAACATTCTTCGTAACGGGACGCCCCGCCAGGTGAACGCATGAGCGAATTCCTCGGTTCCGCCTGGTGGCTGATCGTCGCCTTGGGCGTGTTGGTCACCTTCCACGAACTGGGCCACTACTGGGCCGCGCGCTGGTGCGGCGTGAAGGTGCTGCGGTTCTCGGTCGGCTTCGGCAAGCCGCTGTGGATGCGTCGCGATCGCAACGGCACCGAATGGGCCGTGGCTGCAATCCCGCTGGGCGGTTACGTGCGGATGCTGGGCGAACACGACCTGGCCGACCGCAAGACCGAGGTCTCGGCTGAAGAACGCGCCCAGTCGCACGACCACAAGCCGGTGGGCCAGCGGATGCTGATCAGCTTCGCCGGCCCTTTCGCCAACTTCGTCCTGTGCATCGCCCTGTTCTGGCTGATGTTCGTGATCGGCCGCCCGGACTATGCGCCGGTGGTCGGACAGGTGGACGGCGTCGCCGCCCAGGGCGGCCTGCACCGCGGCGACACCCTGCTGGCCATTGGCGAACGCCAAACGCCCACTTGGACCGAAGCCAGCATGGCGCTGGCCACGTCGGCCATCGATCGCGCCCAGGTACCGGTGCGGGTCCGCACTGCGGACGGCGTCGAAACCACCCGCCGCTTCGATTTCAGCGGCGTGCCCAAGGGCGAGGCGATCGAGCAGGTATTCGGCCGGATCGGCATCGTGCCGCGGCACCAGATGCGGCCTGCGGTGATCGAGGCCGTGACCCCGGGTTCGGCGGGCGAAGGCAAGCTGCGCAGCGGCGACCGGATCGTCGCCATCGACGGCACGCCCGTCGAGTTCTGGGATGATATCGCCCCGCTGGTGGCGCGGATCGGCCCGCGCGGCGGCGGCGCGGTCGAACTGCTCCGCGACGGCACCCCCATGACCGTGACTCTGGCACCGAAGCTGCAGCGCCAGCCCGGCGCCCCGGCTGCCAGTGCGCCCTCCTGGCTGCTTGGCGTCGCGCCGGCAGCGCCCGAAAAGACCGCCAAGGACGCCGTGCTGCGCTACGGTCCGCTGGAAGCGGTGCCCGCGTCCCTGCGCGAAGCCCGGTTCCAGGCCGGCCAATTGCTTTACATGTTCAAGCGCGTCTTCACCGGCAAACTGGCCGTGAAAGACACGGTTTCCGGGCCAATCGGCATCGGCCGCGCCGCCAATGCCTATGCCCAGAACGGGCTGGCCTGGTACATCAGCCTGCTCGCCGTGCTCAGCCTGAGCCTCGGCATCCTCAACCTGCTGCCCATTCCGGTCTTGGATGGGGGGCACCTGCTGTATTACCTTATTGAGTTGGTCAAAGGCCGGCCGTTAAGCGGCCGTGCGATGGCCGCCGGGCAATATGTCGGGCTGGTCCTGCTGTTGGGGCTGATGGGCCTCGCTTTTTACAACGACCTGCAAAGGCTGATCCAATGATGCGAGCCAGCACCCCCAAGCCGCCGCCCGACGATGGGCCGGCCGCCTGACTTGCACAGGACGCACGCACAGGACGCAAGCAGCAAGACGCAAGGGACGCGCGCCCCACATCCAGTCATACCGTTCCGCCCGCTCCATCCGTATTGCACTGCTTCGCCCCACCGATTCGCTAGCCTAATAACCGGACGTATTTGATGACGCGCACGCCAACCCGCCGCCTGCTGGCCCTTGCCCTCGCCACGAGCCTGGCATCGCTCCACACCGCGCCAACCCTGGCGCAAACCGCGTCCCCGCTGTCGTCCTCACGCTTCACGGTGTCCGACATCCGCGTCGACGGCCTGCAGCGCATCGGCGCCGGCACCGTCTTCACCTATCTGCCGATCGAGCGTGGCGACACCATCGATTCAAGCAACATCAGCGAAGCGATGCGCGCGCTGTACAAGACCGGATTCTTCGAAGACATCCGCGTCGACCGCGAAGGCTCCGATCCCGCCCGCGGCATCCTGGTGATCTCGGTCACCGAGCGTCCGGCGATCAACACCCTGACGCTCTCGGGCAACAAGGACATCAAGACCGAAGACTTGATGAAGAACCTCAAGGAAATCGGCATCGCCGAGGGCGAGACCTACGACCGCCTGGCGCTGGACCGGGTGACCCTGGAACTCAATCGCGCGT
>JAYUIZ010000690.1:0-1586 GCA_043765595.1 Lysobacter sp.
TCGTCATGCCGGCAATGGCCGACTGGATGGACTCTACGCCGTCTGAGACTGACGCCAGGAAACGTTCGCCATCTTCGGTGAGGGTCAGGCTGCGGCTGCTGCGCTGAAACAGGCGAACGCACAGATTCCGTTCCAGCATGGCCACGTTTCGGCTCACTGCGGCCGGTGTCACACCCAGCCGCCGCGCCGCCGCAGAAAAACTGCCACATTCGGCGCTGCGGATGAAGGACTCGAGGTTGGCGAGTGTCTCCATGCTTTGATCTTATACAGATCGTTGAAGTTAGTTCTAGCTATCAATGGCTAATCCGAACAGCGTTTCCGCCATATGGTCCGGCATCAGCCAACCCAAACAAGGCCGCCGCAATGCCTGAGTGCCCAGTCGCGACCATCGACTACGACCGGCTGATGCAGGCCAATCTTGCCGATGTGTTCAACCAGCGCGACGCCGCAAAGCGCATCACGGCGATTGGCGAACTCTATGCCGACAATGCGGTGCTTTACGAACCGCCGGACGCGGCAGCGCAAGGTCACGCCGCGATCTCGGCGGCGGTAACGCATCTGCTCGCCAGCCTGCCGCCAGACTTCACCTTCAAGGCCGCCGGCCCGGCTCATGGCCATCATGGCGTCGGCAGGCTGCGCTGGCAGGCCGGGCCGCCAGATGGCCCGGCGGACGTCAACGGCATGGACATTGCCCGCTTCGAGGGCGGGCGCATCATATCGCTCCACGTTTTCATCGAACCCACCGACTGAGCATCGCTCAGCGATTCCAGAAAGATGTTCCCATGCCCAATGCCGGTCTCGATGCTTTGCTACGTCCCGACGCCAGCGTGCTCGTGCTGATCGATCATCAGCCTTATCAGCTCGCCAACCTCAACAGCCACGATCCGCAAATGGCGGTCAACAACGCGACCGGTCTGGCGAAGGCCGCCAAGGCGTTCGGCGTCCCGACCATCTTGACCAGCGTGATTGCCGAACGCGGCGGTCTTATCTTTTCGCAGATTACCGATGTGTTCCCGGATCAGCCGGTGATCGACCGCACCTTCATCAACACTTGGGAAGATCCCAGGGTGGTCGATGCAGTCAAGGCAACGGGCCGCACGCAGCTGATCATGGCCGGCCTGTGGACCGAGGTGTGCGTTGCCATGCCGGCGATCCAGGCAGTCGGCGAAGGCTGGGACGTGACGGTGATCACCGATGCGTCGGGCGGTACGTCGGTTGAGGCCCACGCGGTCGCGATCCAGCGCATGATTGCGGCCGGTGCGAACATGATGACCTGGTTGGCGCTGGTGGCCGAATGGCAGCGCGACTGGGCCCGAATGGAAACGGCAGGCGCGGTGACGGAGGTGATGAAGCAGCATGCTGCGGGCAGCGGCATTGCTTTCTTGTGGGAACAGCAGTTGCTCAACACTCCGATTCCAAGCGCGGCAGCCTGATCTGGGCGGGGATACGGGCATGTCGGACGAACCGCGGCAAACGTGCCGGACAAGCCGGGACTTAGTCTTCCCCCGCAGGGCTAGGCCGCATCAGCCCGTGATCCCAAAGCGGCTCGCCTGCAAATTCATCGACCAGGAAGTCGATGAATGCGC
>JAYUIZ010000691.1:0-4404 GCA_043765595.1 Lysobacter sp.
CGCCTATGGCGAGCGCGGCAGCCCGCCCAACATCGAGCCCAACAGCACGCTGATGTTCGATGTCGAATTGCTCAACGTGCTCTGAAACCAATCCTCCGGAAACAATCCCTTCACCTTCCACCTTTGGCGCGTCGCAGCGGCGATGCGCTACCCATCCTGAGAGTGCCCGTCGATGAAAAGCTCCAACACCACCCTCGCTGCCGCTACCTGCGCTCTGGCTCTCGCCGTCGCTGGCGACGCCGCCGCAGCCGACACCCCGATCGAATTGAAGACCGAAAAAGAGCAGATCAGCTACCGCATCGGTATGGATGTCGGCAATTCCCTGAAGCCGGTCGCTGGCGAAATCGATATGGTCATCCTCAAGCGCGCGATCGACGACGTGCTGGCCGGCAAGCCGCCGGCGTTGGACGATGCGAAGGCGCAGCAGGTCATGCAGGCGTTCTCGCAGAAGATGCAGGCCAAGCAGCAGGCCGCGGCCGAAACGCTGGGCAAGCAGAATCTCGTCGCGGAGACGGCCTTCCTCGCCGAGAACGGCAAGAAGACCGGCGTGGTCACCACCGCTTCGGGTCTGCAGTACCAGATGTTGACGGCCGGCACCGGTGCCAAGCCGACGGCCGAAGCATTCGTGCGCGTCCACTACACTGGCATGCTGCTTGACGGCACCACGTTCGACAGTTCGGTCGACCGCGGCGAGCCCGCCGAATTCGGTGTGGGTCAGGTCATCCCGGGCTGGATCGAGGGTCTGCAGCTCATGCCGGTCGGCAGCAAATACAAGTTCTGGATTCCGGCCAAGCTGGGCTACGGCGCGCAGGGTACGCCCGGCGGCCCGATCGGTCCCAATGCCATGCTTACGTTTGAAGTCGAACTGCTGGGTATCCTCTGAACTCCGGCGCTTCTGGAGCACCTGCTCCCGGAAGCGATTGACCGCCTTTCCATCCCCCGTACCTTTCCTGCGCTGCCGTGGCCGCGCGTACCCACCCCGGAGTCCCTGTTGATGAAACTGTCGCGTAATTTCACCCTCGCCGTCGCCACGGCCTCATGCGCCCTCGCGCTGGTCGCCTGCAAGCCGATCGACAAGGATGCCGCTGCCGGCGCCAAGACCGACGCCAAGGCCGATGAAGCCGGCAAGGACGGCGCCGATAAAATCGCCGGCTTGCCAACCGAAAAAGACCAGGTCAGCTACATGATCGGCATGGATATCGCCAAGTCGCTGAAGCCGATGAAGGACGAAGTGGACATGGCCGTCCTGCAGCGCGCCATCAACGACACCTTCGCGGACAAAAAGCCGCTGCTCAACGAAGAGCAGGCGATGAAAGTGATGCAGACCTTCGCCCAGAAGATGCAGGTCAAGCAGCAGGAAGAAGCGGCCAAGAAACAGGCCGAAATGGAAGCCCAGGGCAAGAAGAACGTCGAAGCCGGCGCCACCTTCCTGGCCGAGAACGGTAAGAAGACCGGCGTGGTCACCACCGCTTCGGGCCTGCAGTACCAGGTGCTGGCCCCCGGCAAGGGCGCCAAGCCCACCGCCAGCGATTCGGTGAAGGTGCACTACACCGGCACGCTGCTCGATGGCACCAAGTTCGACAGCTCGGTCGACCGCGGCGAGCCCGCACAGTTTGTGCTGAATTCGGTGGTGCCGGGCTGGACCGAAGCGCTGCAGCTGATGCCAATCGGCAGCAAGTACAAGCTGTGGATCCCGTCGAAGCTCGGCTACGGCGAGCAGGGCACCCCGGGCGGCCCGATTCCGCCGAACGCGACCCTGGTGTTCGATGTCGAACTGATCGAGATCGTCAAGCCGTAATCGGGTAACGACCGGCACGACGACCGCAACAACCGATGCGCCGCCGCTTCCCGCGGCGGCGCATTGCACTGGAAAGCACTGCGAGGCCCTCATGCGCGTCACCATTTTCGGCACCGGCTATGTGGGCCTGGTCACCGGGACCTGTCTGGCCGAGGTCGGACACCACGTGGTTTGTGTCGATATCGACACGGCCAAGATCGAGGGCCTGCGCCGCGGCGTGATCCCGATCTATGAGCCCGGCTTGGAGCCGATGGTCAAGTCCAACCACGCCGAAGGCCGGTTGGAGTTCACCATCGATGCCGCCAGCGCGATCGCGCATGGCGACGTGATCTTCATCGCCGTCGGCACGCCGCCCGACGAAGACGGCAGCGCCGACCTGCAGTACGTGCTCACCGTAGCGAAAACCATCGGCAGCCATCTGCAGCGCCCGGTGGTGATCGTCGACAAATCCACGGTGCCGGTCGGCACCGCCGACAAGGTCCGCGCCGCGATTGCCGAAGCCATGGCCGCACGCGGCGCCGACGTCGCCTACGACGTGGTGTCGAACCCCGAATTCCTGAAGGAAGGCGCGGCGGTCGAAGACTGCATGCGTCCCGACCGCATCGTGATCGGCGCCGACAGCCCGGCCGCGATCGAAAAGCTCAAGCGCCTGTACGCGCCGTTCAACCGCAATCACGAGCGTATCGTGGTGATGGACGTGCGCTCGGCCGAACTGACCAAATACGCCGCCAACGCGATGCTGGCGACCAAGATCAGCTTCATGAACGAGATCGCCAACATTGCAGAACAGGTGGGCGCCGATATCGAAATGGTGCGTCAGGGCATCGGTTCCGACCCCCGCATCGGCTGGCACTTCATCTATCCGGGCGCCGGCTATGGCGGCTCCTGCTTCCCGAAGGACGTGCAGGCGCTGGCCCGAACCGCGCATCAGCACGGCTATCGCGCCGAACTGCTGGATGCGGTGGAAGGGGTGAACCAGCGCCAGAAAGGCCACTTGTACGAATTGATCGTGCGCCATTACGGCGGTGAGGAAAGCCTGCGCGGCAAGACCTTCGCGGTGTGGGGCTTGGCGTTCAAGCCGAACACCGACGACATGCGCGAAGCCTCCAGCCGCCGATTGCTGCAGCAGCTGTGGGACGCTGGCGCCAGCGTGCGCGCCTTCGATCCCGAAGCCAGCCACGAAGCCGGCCGCATTTTCGGCGAGCGCCCCGATCTGAAGCTGTGTGAGCATGCCCATGACGCGCTGCAGGGCGCGGATGCGCTGGTGGTGGTGACTGAGTGGAAGCAGTTCCGCAGCCCCGATTTCGCCAGACTGCGCGCCGCGCTGAAAGACGCTGCGGTGTTCGACGGCCGCAATCTCTACGACCCGGTCGAGATCGAAGCCGCGGGTCTGGCCTACTACGGGATCGGGCGCGGGCGCTCGATCCTGGTGCGCTGATATGACGGCTGGCGCTGACATGACGACATCCGACGCTCTCGAAGCGCGCGTGGTCGAACTGGAGACCCGTCTGGTGTTCCAAGAGCACACGCTGCAGGAACTGAGCGACGCCCTAGCCGAACTCCGCTCCGAAGCCGCGCGTAGCGCCGACCTGCTGCGTCGCGTGCTGGAAGAGCTGAAGACCAACCGCGGGGATTCGATGGCCAATCCGGCCGACGAACCGCCGCCGCCTCATTACTGATCAGTGCGCCTGATCCGACAACCGCCGATCCGACCAATGCCGACACTAATGCCATGAGCGATACGCTTCGCGACCAATTGCTGGGTCTCGGCTTCAAGCCCGTGCCCAAACCCGAAAAACCCGCGCGTCCGCCCAACGAGGCGCGCCGTGGTCCGCATTCCAATGCGCATCCGAACGCCAAGCCGCAGGGCGGCAGGCCGGACAGCAGCGGCGCGAACGCGCGGCCGGGCGCCAAGCCGGACGGCAGAGCTGATGCGCAACCCAATGCTCGACCCGATGCGCGACCCGGCGCCAAACCGGGCACCCATCCCGGCAATCGGCCGGCGCGTCCAAGTGGCGGCCGCCCGCAGCAGAACGCTGGCGCGCAGCAGCAGCGCAAGCCGCGTTCGCAGGATGAAATCGATCTCGCCAAGGCCTACGCCATCCGCGCCCAGCGCGAGAAGGAAGAGCGGATCGAAGCCGAACGTGTGAAGCAGGAAGAAGCGCGCGTGCGTCGCGAAGCCAAGGTGAAGTTCGCCGAGCTGGTGAAGGACAAAGGCCTGAACGATCCGGCCGCCGACATCGCCCGCCATTTCGAATACGGCAACAAGATCAAGCGCATCTACGTCAACGAAGCCCAACTCAAACAGCTCAATGCAGGCGAACTGGGCGTGGTCCAGTTGGATGGCCGCTACATGCTGGTCACCGCCGAGCTGCTGGCCCAGGCAGAAACGGTTTTCCAGCAGGCGGTGGCCTTGAAAGTGGATCCCAACGCGACCGCGGAAGAGGATCCCTATGCGGATCCGCAGTATCGGGTGCCCGACGATCTGGTCTGGTAAAGCGCATCGGCACCACGGGTCGGCGCAAGCCGCCACTATCCTGCAGGAGCGCCATTTCGGAAGTTGCGGAATTCCGCGCAGTCTTAATAGGCTTAGTCGGTAGGCTGGG
>JAYUIZ010000692.1:0-4400 GCA_043765595.1 Lysobacter sp.
GGTCATGTAGTCATCGTGCCTTGGCACGATGCGGCGGGATATCGGGGATTGCGGTAATTCCCTGTCGGGAAAGTCTGAGTTGTGGATGTCCCCATGTGGGTCGCGCAGCGATTGCGGCGATCGACATCGTTCCGATGCCGATCAGGGCGAGTCGACGTGCAGGCCCCGGCCGTGCGTTGGTCGCCAACAGCGCGATTGCGATCCCCCAGTCCGAAGAGTTCCGGCAGGGAATACGCGAGCAGGGTGAGCCACTGCGTCATCGGCCCCATGATTCAGTCTGCGGTGACCAACGCCGCATGCCGGGCCTGCAGCTCCGCGAACACCTCGTCGGTGTCGGGACGCACGCCGTGCCACAGAAAGAAACTTTCCGCCGCCTGTTCCACCAGCATGCCGAGGCCGTCGATGGCGTCATGCGCGTTTGCGGCGCGCGCCCAGGCGAGGAACGGGATTGCGGCTTCGCCGTAGCTCAGATCGACCGCAGTGGTGCGCGGGCCGACCAGCGACATGGGCAGTTTCGGCAGGCTGCCGTGGCGCGCCGCCGAGGTGGCGTTGACGATCAGGTCGAATTCGCCGAGCGAGGCGAGGTCGTCGAGATAGCGCGAATGCACGCGCCCGGGCACGCCGAGCAGATCCACCAGCGCATCGGCTTTCTGCGTATCGCGGTTGACGATAAACAGCTCGCCGATGCCCGCGTCCAGCAGCGCGGGTGCGATCCCGCGCGCGGCGCCGCCGGCGCCCAGCATCAGCGTGCGACGCCCGCGCAAATCCAGACCGTGGCGGCCGGTGAGGTCGCGCACCAGGCCAGCGCCGTCGGTGTTGTCGCCCAGCCATCCGTTGCCGTGTTTGATGAGCGTGTTGACCGCGCCAGCGCGCTTGGCGCGGGCGCTGAGCAGGTTGCACAGTTCGGCCGCGCGCTGTTTGTGCGGCAGGGTGACGTTGGCGCCTTCGCCGCCGCTGCGCGCGAACGACGACAGCGTGCCGTCGAAATCGCCGGGCCTGGATTCGATCGCCACGTACTCGATCGCGATGCCGCTCTGATGCGCAAACGCCTGATGGATCTTCGGCGACAGCGAATGCAGCACGGGGTAACCGAAGACGGCGTAACGTTTCATGGCGTGAGTGTCCGCGTGTAGACGTTCTGGGTCTTGTGATGCGCGTAACCGATGCGCTGGTAGAACGGATGCGAGTCCTCGCGGGTCAGGCTGGAGCGCGCCACCATGTCCTGCACCCCGCGACGCTGCCGTGCCCAGGCTTCGACCGCGGCAACCAGCGTGCTGCCGGCCCCGCAGCGCCGCATGCTGGCATCGACGACCAGCGCGATCAGTTCCACGCGTTCGCCGGACTGCAGCAGGGTGCGGTGTTCGGCGGCGACGAAGCCGGCAATGCCATCGCCACCGTCGGCCGACGGATCGTCGAGTACGAAGAACGCATGGGTGGAGCGCGTCAGCAAGCGCTCGAAGCGCTGTGCGATGGGGGCCGGATCGAGGTCCGGCTCCAGTTGCAATGTAAGTTGCGCGATGTGCGCAGCATCTGTGGGCCGGGCACCGCGTACGGTGAAGGTCAGTACCGAGGTCGTGTTCATTGTGCTTCCTGCAGCCAGCGCGCCGCATCCAGCGCGAAATAAGTCAACACGCCGTCGGCGCCCGCGCGCTTGAATGCGACCAGTGCTTCCAGCGCGCAGGCGCGCTCGTCGAGCCAGCCGTTCTGAGCGGCGGCTTTCAGCATCGCGTATTCGCCGCTGACCTGGTACGCGAACGTCGGTGCGCCGAATTCTTCCTTCACCCGGCGCACGATATCGAGATACGGCATGCCCGGTTTGACCATGATCATATCCGCGCCTTCGTCGAGATCTTGCGCGACTTCGCGCAGCGCCTCGTCGGCGTTCGCCGGGTCCATCTGATAGGCGTATTTGTTGCCCTTGCCCAGCGCGCCGGCCGAGCCCACCGCATCGCGGAACGGGCCGTAGAAACTGCTAGCGTACTTCGCGGCATACGACAGGATGCGGGTGTGGATGTGGCCGCCAACTTCCAGCGCCTCGCGGATCGCGCCGATGCGGCCGTCCATCATGTCGCTGGGCGCGACCACGTCGGCGCCGGCGCGCGCGTGCGACAGCGCCTGCTGCACCAGCGCTTCGACGGTGTCGTCGTTGACCACATAGCCGCTGTCGTCGATCAACCCATCCTGGCCGTGGGTGGTGTAGGGGTCGAGCGCGACATCGGTGATCACGCCCAGTTCCGGGAATCGCTGTTTGAGCGCGCGCACCGCGCGCTGCATCAGGCCGTCGTCGTCCCACGCGGCCGCGCCGTCGAGGGATTTGGCGTCCGGCGCGGTCACCGCGAACAAAGCCAGCGCCGGCACGCGCAGTTCGCTGGCTTCTTCGGCAACTTTGAGCAGTTCGTCGATCGAAAGACGTTCGATGCCCGGCATTGACGCTATCAGCGCGCGGCCGTCGAGTTCATGGACGAATACCGGGTAGATCAGATCGTTGGCGGTGAGGACGTGTTCGCGCATCAATCGACGCGAGAACTCGCTGCGGCGCATACGGCGGAGGCGGGTCATGGGAAAGTTCATGGCGGGATGATACGCCGCGTACGCAGCTTCCGTAGGAGGGGCTTGAGCCCCGAGCGATTGCAGCGATGTGTGGCTCGGAGCAGGGCTCGGGGCTGAAGCCCCTCCTACAGAAGAGCGCCTACAATTCACCGATGCGATTATTGCGATCACTGCCGCCCATGGCCCGCGCCTGCCTGCTGTTTCTAGGCGGTCTGGCGCTGCTGTGTTGGCTGGGGCCGCTGTGCATCGCTTTCGATCCGCATCGCCCCGACTGGCAGGCGCTGTCGGTGGCGCCGGGCGTCGGCGGGCACTGGTTCGGCACCGACGCGATCGGCCGCGACGTGTTCGCGCGCACCTTGGCCGGCGGTCGGCTGTCGCTGACAGTGGGCTTTCTGGCCAGTCTGGTCGCGCTGTGCGTAGGGTTGGGCTTCGGCGCCAGCGCCGGACTGGCCGGCGGCTGGGCGGAGCGGTTGATGCTGCGTGTGCTCGACATGTTCAGCGCGCTGCCGTTCCTGCTGATTGTGATCCTGCTGCTGACCCTGTTCGAGCGCTCGCTGTGGCTGCTGCTGGTGGCCATCGGCGGTTATGTGTGGATCGATCTGGCGCGGGTAATGCGCGCCGAGAGCGCGCGGCTGCGCGAGATGCCGTTCATGCTTGCGGCCACCGCCGCTGGCGCCAGTTTCGGCCAGCGACTGCGCTGGCATGCGCTGCCGAATCTGCTGCCACTGGCGTTCGTGTATCTGGGCCTGATCCTGCCGCAGGCGATCCTGGTCGAAAGCTTCCTCGGTTTTCTGGGCCTGAGCGTGGATGAGCCGTCGGCGAGCTGGGGCACGCTGCTGTCCGAAGGCGTGCAGGAACTCGACAGCGCACCGTGGACGCTGCTGTTCCCGGCGGGGTTTCTGGTGGCGACGCTGGCGGCGTTCCAGTTCCTGGGCGATGCGCTGCGTGATTGGCTGGATGTGCATGCCGTCGACGGGCGTGCGGTCCCGCGCGCTGATATCGATCGCGAATCCGCCGCCGCATGACGCTGTCATTGCGCCAGCTCGAAGTGCATGTCGGTCCGCGGCGTTTGCTCGGGCCGCTCGACCTCGAACTCGTGCCCGGGCAATGCCTCGGTGTGGTCGGCGAAAGCGGCAGCGGCAAGAGCCTCACTGCGCTGGCGCTGCTCGGCCTGTTGCCGGCGGGATTGCGCGCGACGGGTGCGCTCGCGCACGACGGCACCGACATCGCTTTGACGTCGCGCATGCACGTGGCGCTGCGCGGTCGCGCGTTGGGCTGGGTGCCGCAGGACCCGCTGGCCGCGCTGCATCCACTGCGTACGGTCGGCGCGCAAATGCGCGAAACGCTGCGGGCATATGGCCATGCCGACGCAGACGCGCGCGATCTGCTCGAACGTGTGCGATTGCCCGATTCCGATGCCTCACTGAAACGATTTGCCCATCAGTTTTCCGGCGGCCAGCGGCAGCGCATCGCTATCGCCCTGGCGCTGTGCAGCCGGCCGCGCTATCTCATCGCCGACGAGCCGACCTCCGCGCTCGACGCCCGTATCGCCCGCGAAGTGCTGGACCTCTTGGATACGCTGCGCCGCGAGGCCGGGCTTGGGCTGATGCTGATCAGCCACGATCTGCCGCTGGTTGGCGCATATGCCGAACACGTGCTGGTGTTGCGCCGCGGCGACGTGGTCGAACGCGGCGCGACCCGCGATGTATTCGCGGATCCGCAGCACGCCTACACGCGAGAGTTGATCGAGGCAGGCGCGTCGCCTTTCGTAGGAGGGCCTTCAGGCCCGAGCTCTTCCCCGATCATGGGGCAAGAGCTCGGGCCGGAAGGCCCTCCTACAAGGGCGACGC
>JAYUIZ010000693.1:0-1582 GCA_043765595.1 Lysobacter sp.
ACAGTTCCTCCCAGGAGCGCTGCGCGTAGGTCGATGCGACCCTGCGGTAGAACGGATCGGCAACGATGTCGCTGCCGAGCGTTGTTTCGATGTCGGCCAGCTCTTCGAGTTGGCCGGCGCTGAGCCCGCCGCTGGTGTCGGCGGTGGTGAGGATGGTTTTCAGGACCTGCCGCCGCGCGCGCAACTTCTGCCGTTCTTTCAGTTCGCGTTCGCCGAGGTCGACCAAGAGGATACGGTTCATGGTGTTCTCTGCTCTGTTGTTGGCTCGAAGGCCGGAAGTTGCGGCATCCGCCCGGCGGCTGCCGGGCTTGTTGCCGTCGGTGGTCGCCCGGGCGCGCGCAGCGCGAGGCTTGGAGGCCGCGGCGTCCGAGGTCTTGCGGGGTTTGGTGGGGCTTTTTCGGATCGCCATCGGAGTCTCCTGTTGCGGGGTGTTCGCGCGTTACGGCCTGCTGGATGTGTCGGGACTGCTTGCGTCTGCGCGGTCAGGCGGCGAGCGCGGGTGGAACATCGGTGGAGCGGTGTTCGTCGAAACCTTCTTCTTCGCGGATGCTCTGGTCGATCTCAGCGTCCAGCGCGCGCAGCGCGCCGAGGGCGTCCAGCACGCCGCTGCCGCAGCCGACCACGTCGGCCTCGGCGAACGGCCGCGCGCTGGCGATCAACAGCCGCCGCGCGTCGTCGCCGCTCAGCGGCCGCGCGCGGCGCTGCGCGAGCGACGCCAACAGCGCGCAGATCGCGGCGACGTGCGGCGCGGCGAAGCTGGTGCCGCTGGCGTGCTGGTAACCGTCGAGGCCGCAGGTGAGGATGTCGCGGCCCGGCGCGCACAGCGCGACGTGATCGCCGCGGGTGCTGAAGGACGCGGGACGCAGGCTGCGGTCGATCGCGCCGACCGCGATCACGCCTGCATGCGCGGCCGGGAAATATTTTTCGGTCAAACCGGAATTGCCGCTGGCCGCAACCAGAATGACGCCGCGCGCCAGCGCATAGCGCACGACCTCTTCGTGCGGCCGCGGCGCATCGGCGTCGAGCATCGATTCGGGCGTGCCGAAACTCATGTTGATGACTTTCGCGCCCAGATCGATCAGCCGCTTCATGCCCGCGTCGATGTTGTCCAGCGCGCCCACGCCCACGCGCTTGTCGCCGGGGCCGAGCGCCGCGCCGAGCACGCGCACCGGCGTCAGTCCGCAGATGCCGGCGACGCCGACGGGCATGCCTTTGCCGCGTGCGGCGATGATGCCGGCGCAGCCGCTGCCGTGGCCGACCTCGTCCTGCGGACGTTCGCCGGCGTGGCGGTAATCGCCGACCAGGGTCACGCCGCCGACGGTGGCGGGATCCAGATCCACGCTGTCGAAGCCCGCACGCAGGCGATTTTCCAGTTCGATGTGGGCCAGCGACACGCCGGTGTCGGCGAGGCCCAGCACCACCGCCGGGTCGCCGCCTTCGTAGCGCAGCGCTTCGTCGATGCGGGTGCATTCCCGTATCCAGGCGTTGTCGACGGGCTTCGCGTTCGCGGCGGCGGCTTTCTTCGGCACAAGATCGTCGGCGAACGGCGCATGGCTGAGATGATTCGCGGTGACGCGTTCGA
>JAYUIZ010000694.1:0-1582 GCA_043765595.1 Lysobacter sp.
GTGAGATCGTCGAGACGGCGAAGCGGACCGGCGCGCAAGTGCGCGGCCCGATTCCGCTGCCGACCAAGATCGAACGCTATACCGTCCTGGTGTCGCCGCACGTCGACAAAGACGCGCGCGACCAGTACGAAACCCGCACGCACAAGCGCGTGCTTGATATCGTCGACCCCAACGACAAGACCGTGGACGCGCTGATGAAGCTCGAGCTCGCGGCCGGCGTCGACGTCCAGATCAAATTGACCTGAGGCCGCCACTATGACCGCGAAGAAATATTCGTTGGGCATCGTCGGCCGCAAGGCCGGCATGAGCCGACTGTTCACCGAGGACGGCAAGTCCATTCCGGTGACACTCATCGAAGCCACGCCGAATCGCATCGTTCAGATCAAGACCCCGGAAATCGACGGCTACAGCGCCGTGCAGATTACCGCCGGCGTCAAGCGCGTCGCCCTGATCAACAAGCCGGAAGCCGGTCACCTCGCCAAGGCGAAAGTCGAAGCCGGTCGGGGTTTGTGGGAACTGCGCGTAGAAGCCGACAAGATCGGCGATTTCCAGGTGGGTGGCGAAATCAGGGCCGACATCTTTGAAGTCGGCCAGATTGTCGACGTCCAGGGCGTTACCAAGGGCAAGGGTTTCCAAGGCACGATCAAGCGCTGGAACTTCACCATGGGCGACGCGACGCACGGTAACTCGCTATCGCATCGTTCGCCGGGCTCCATCGGTCAGCGCCAGACGCCGGGCCGCGTGTTTCCGGGCAAGAAGATGTCCGGCCACATGGGCGCCGCGCAGCAGACGACGCAGCGTCTTGAAGTGGTCAAGGTCGACGCCGAGCGTGGCCTGATCGCGATCAAGGGCGCTGTCCCGGGCGCCCCGGGCGGCGATGTCATTGTCCGTCCGACGACGAAGTAAGGGAGACGACAATGGAACTCGCAATCAATAACAGCAGCAAGACCGTCTCGGTCTCCGACACAGTTTTCGGCCGCGAATTCAGCGAAGACCTAGTCCATCAGGTCGTCGTTGCCTATCGCAACGCCGGTCGTTCGGGCACCAAGGCGCAGAAGACCCGCGCCGAAGTCAAAGGCACCACCAAGAAGTCGAAGAAGCAGAAGGGCGGCGGTGCACGACATGGCGCGCTGACGGCTCCGATCTTCGTCGGTGGTGGTCGCGCGTTCGCGGCCAAGCCGCGCAGCTTTGCGCAGAAGGTCAACCGCAAGATGTATCGCGCCGCGATGGCCGCGATCCTGTCCGAATTGAATCGTCAGGGCCGGATTACGATCGTCGAGTCTTTCGACATCGATACCCCGAAGACCAGCGGTCTGGTCGAGAAGCTCAAGGGTTTCGAGCTCGGCAGGCGCCCGCTGATCGTCACCGAAGATGCGTCCGAGAATCTGTTCCTGTCCGCCCGCAATCTGCCGTACGTGCAGGTCCGCGACGTGCAGGGTTTGGACCCTGTCTCGCTAGTCGGTGCCGATACCGTCCTGATGACCGCCGATGCGGTCAAGAAGATCGAGGAGTGGCTGGCATGAACGACGCCAAGCTCTATAGCGTGATCCGTGCGCCGCGCGTGTCCGAAAAGACCGTTCGT
>JAYUIZ010000695.1:0-1579 GCA_043765595.1 Lysobacter sp.
AGAAACTGAAATTATTCAGAAACGGGAACGCCACGTCGCGCGCGCCGATCTGCAGTGGCACCAGGTAATTCATCAAACCCGTGACCAGCGGCATCGCCACGAAGAAGATCATGATCACACCATGCGCGGTGAAGATCTGATCGTAATGATGCGGCGGCAGATACCCGAGGTTGTCGCCGAAGGCCATCGCCTGGTGCAGGCGCATCATCAGCGCGTCCGCGAAGCCGCGCAGCAGCATCACCAGACCCAGCACGATGTACATGATGCCGATCTTCTTGTGATCGATGCTGGTGAACCATTCCTTCCACAGATAGCCCCACAGCCTATATTTGCTGATCGCCGCGAACATGGCGATACCCACGATCATCGTACCGACGAAGGTGGCCATGACGATCGGGTCGTGCAGCATGGGAACGGCGTCCCAGGTCATACGCCCGAAGATCGGAGAGTGCTGGATGTTGAGGCTATCGGGAGACATCAGAGGTTACTTCCGGATACTGTTTGGAAATATGGTTTCGATGCGTGGCGCTGCGCGCGTCACGGCGCCTTCATTCCGCCGAGCACAGACGACAGGATCGGTCGATCGAGCTGCGGCACGACGCAGACCTGCGCCGACACGTACGGCCCCAGGCGCGGGTCGCCGCGACGCGGCATCGCCAGCGCGTTCAGACCGCCCAAGCCCAGGCCGCCTTCGGCGTCGAGTGCCATCATCTGATCCATGCACAGTCGTTCGGTATCGACGCAGCGGTTAAGAATCGCCTCGTACAGCTTGTTGTCGACGCTGGCGAAGTGCTTCACCGGATTGCGCGCGCTGGGCTTTTCCAGTTCCAGGTACGCGGCCCGGGTCAGCGCGTCGTCGCTGGCGCGCACGTCTTCGACCCAGCGCCCGAAGTCTGCATCCGACAGGCCATGGAATTTGAAACGCATGTGCGAGAAACCTGCGCCGCTGTAGTTCGCGGAGAAGCCCTCGTACTCGCCCGGCGCATTGATCACCGCGTTGAGATTCGACTCCATGCCGGGCATGCCATAGATCATCCCGGCCAGCGCTGGCACATAGAACGTATTCATCACCGAGGATGCGGTGATTCGGAAATGAACCGGGCGATCCACCGGAACTGCGACTTCATTGACCGATGCGACGCCCTGTTCGGGATAGAGGAACAGCCACTTCCAGTCCAGCGCCACCACCTGGATTTCCAGCGGTGTCACGTCGTCGGGGATCGGACGACCGGCGGCGATGCGGTCCAGCGGCCGATACGGATCCAGCAGATGCGTACTGATCCAGGTTACCGCGCCCAACGCGATGATGATCAGCAGCGGCACGCCCCAGATCACGAGTTCCAGCTGGGTGGAATGGTCCCAGTCCGGCGTGTAGGTCGCGGCCTTGTTGGAGGCGCGGTATCGCCAAGCGAACCAGAACGTCAATGCGATCACCGGAACGATCACGATCAGCATCAGCAGCGTGGCCACGATGATCAGATCGCCCTGCCGGGCCGCGATATCTCCCGCCGGGTTAAGCACCAGCAGATCGCAACCGGATAACATGCCACTGGCCGCCAGCAGAGCGACGGCATGCAGG
>JAYUIZ010000696.1:0-4385 GCA_043765595.1 Lysobacter sp.
ATTGCCAAGACCTTCTGGGGCAAGGCCTGGTGCGACAATCTGAAGACCTACAGCGATTACAGCAATCGCCTGCCGCGTGGCCTCAGCTATGTGCGCAATGGCTCGGTCGTCGATTTGAAGATCACGCCCGGCAAAGTGCTTGCAAAGGTCATGGGCTCCCGCCTGTACACGGTCGAAATCGATGTTGACGCAGTCTCCGCGCAGCGCTGGAAAGCGTTGGCGAAGGACTGCACCCACTCGATCGATTCACTGGTGGAACTGCTGCAGGGCAAGTTCTCCAAGGCGGTCATGCAGCACCTGTGCCAGCCCGACACCGGGCTGTTCCCCACGCCGAAACAGATGCATTTCACGTGCTCGTGCCCGGACTGGGCCACGATGTGCAAACACGTCTCGGCGACGCTTTACGGCGTTGGCGCACGGCTGGATGGGCAGCCGGAACTGCTGTTTACGCTGCGCAAGGTGGATGCGGCCGAGCTGGTGAACCAAGCGGCCGTCTTGCCCGTCAACAGCGGACAGCGGCCGACGAAGGCCCGCGCGATCGAAGAGGCTGCACTGTCCGAACTGTTCGGAATCGAATTGGGCGAGGCAGCGGGCGCGTCTGCAGCCGCGCCCAAAAAAACCAGAGCGCCTACAGGCAAGTCCACTTCGCCCAAGCCGGCTGCGGCAAAAAAAGTTGCAGTAAAAAAATCCGGGATAAAAAAAGCTGCTGTGAAAAAGCCTGCTGTGAAAAAGCTTGCCGTGAAAAATGTTACTGCGAAAAAGCCTGCTGCGAAAAAGGTTGTGGCAAAAAAAGCTTCGACAAAAAAAGCTGCATTGAAAAAAACATCGAAGACAACCCGTGCCGCAGGGTCGACAAGATCTGCCGCTGCCGCGCCGAAAAAAGCAGCGCCGAAAAAGACATCATCGAAAAAGGCTATGCCGAAGAAATCACTGAAGACCGTTCTTGCCGTGCGACCGGCAAAAGCTTCACCTGCCGCCGCAAAGAAAACAGTCCGGGCCGCCCGCGCAAAAGCGGTCAGCAAACGTTGATAAACGTCGATACGCAATTCCGGCCGATGGTGTCGCTGTTGCATCTGAAGCATGCGTGCATCGCCGGCAGCGGGACCTGAAGAGCCGCGGCCATGCCATGGAAAGCGTGGTGGACTGGCGGGTGGACACCACCAATGCCCTACCGGCCGGACAGCTCCGCAGTGTTCACGGCGGCTCCGGGGTGGTGAACGCATAACCCACGTTTGGCACATATTCGATCCAGTTGCCGGATCCGCCTGCGGTCGCGAGTTTGCGACGCAGGCGATGCACGACCTGTTTGAGCGATTCGCGATCGGCCGCATCCCGATCGGACCATACGAAGCCGATCAGTCGTTCCGCATCCACCGGCCGACCCTGCTGGCTCAGCAGCAGCCGTAGCAGGCGCAGTTCGAGCGTCGACAGTCGAAAACTCTGGCCGGTCGCAACCACCGCCTCGCTGCGTTCGACGTTGAGCGTCAGCGGCCCCCACGCCAGCACGGCGTCTTCCAACTGTTCGCTACCCCTGCGCAGCAGCGAGCGGATGCGCGCCAGCAGCGTGCGCGGGCTGAAAGGCTTCTTGAGGTAATCGTCCGCGCCGAGATTCAGGCCGCGGACTTCGTCCTCTTCGGTCGAGCGCACGGTGAGCATCATCACCGGCACCTGGCTGTGCTTGCGGATCAGGTCGAGCACTTCGAAACCGTTGCGCACGGGCAGGTTGACGTCGAGCAGGATCAGATCTGGCTTGGTTTCCCGGAACCGGGAGATCGCCTGTTCGCCATCGAATGCGGTGGCGACATCGTAGCCCGCGCCGTTGAGCGCGAACTTCAGCAGGCCAACCAGTTCGACATCGTCGTCGACCACCAGGATCCTCATGCGTCGCGCTCCAGCGGCAGGACGATGCCGATCCGCGCGCCTTCGCCGTGCAGCGGTTCGGCCACTTTGACTACGCCACCGTGCGCCAACACGATCGCATGCACGATGGTGAGCCCCAGCCCGGTACCACGCTGGCTGGGCTCTTCGTGCGGCGAACGCTTGAACGGCGCGAACAGGTCGCTGAGGGTGTGCGACGCCGGCAGTCCGGGGCCGTCGTCCTCCACCCAGACCATCACCCGGTCGGCGGCCCACGCGATGTCGATCCAGATGCGGGTCTGGTCCGGGGCAAACTTGTTGGCGTTGGCGATCAGATTGACGATGACCGAGAACAGGCGCTGCGGATCCCCGGTCAACGATGGGCCGGACGCCAGCGACGCGACCACGCGCTGATCACGTTGGTCGATGAGCGGCTGCATCAGTTCGATCGCCTCGCTGACCACCGCAACCAGATCCACCGGTTCGTAGCGCAGGCGCATCTCGCCGCTCTCGATACGCACGCTGTCCAGCAGATTGTCGACCAGCTGAGAAAGCCGGATGGTGCCGCGGTACTGCGCGCTGGCCAGCTTCATCGCTATCTCGTCGCCGCATTGGCGCAGGTGGTCGCGCAGCAGTTCGATGGAAGCGATCTGCGCGGACAGCGGGGTCTGGAACTCGTGCGAGAGATTGGCGAGGATCCGGTCGCGCATGCCGCGCGCGGCCTCGATCGCGTTCTCTTCGCGCACCACCAGCAGCTGCCTGTCCGGCGCTGCGCGCAGCCGGCGCGCGAGCAGCGGCCGCATCATGTCGGTCGCGAAGTAGCGCTCGGGCGGCGGCAAGCCGGCAATGGCATCGTCGCCGCTGCGGGCGTCGCCCGACAGGATCGGCACCAGCACCGCATCGACCTTCAGGCCGATCACATCGCCGCGATCGCGACCCACCATCTCCAGCAACTGCCGGTTGGCGTAGTGGATCGTGTCGTGATCGTCGATGCCGAGGATGCCCTCGTCCACGCCGTCGAGAATCACATCGAGTTCATGCCGCTGCCCGCGCTCCGATTCGGTCAGCGCGCTGACCTGGGTGCGCATGCGCTCCAGATCCTCGGCCAGCGACACCGGCTCGGCAAGGAATGTCGTGGGCGTGGGCACCGGCGTCGACAGATCGCCCGAGCCCAGCCGCTTGGCCGCGCTGGCCAGACGGGCGAAGGGGCGCGAGATGCGGGAAGCGATGAGATAAGCCAATGCGAAGGCAAGTGCGCCGGTGACGAGACTCGACAGGCCGAAGCTTGCGAGCCACTCCAGCATCCTTCGTTTGAGCCATTGTTCATCAACGCTGGCGACCAGCAGCGCCGCCGAGCGCCCGGCTTCGTCGCGGATATTGACGATGCGCACCGCTGCAGCGCCCCTGATGTTTTCGTATGTGTCGGATTCCCCCGTCTCGGAGACTTCGCGCAGCGCCGCCGCCAGCGCGCTATCCGCAGCGGAACCCTTGCGCAACACGGGTCGCAGCGCGACATGCACGTACTCCACCTCGGAGCGTTCCGACAGCCGCTGCTTCAGGGATTCGGCGACGAGGATCGATATGTCCTGGACGTTGGGCAACTTGCGCCGCACGATCCACCACGCCTCGCCGTTGTTCCCGAACGCCAGTCCTTCTGCGAGCGACGGCGGGCGCTTTCCGATCTCGCCGAACATCGCGCCCGCCCTTTCCAGGCCGATGTAATCGATCCCGCTGGTGGTGCGCACATCCTGGATCAAGGTGCGCGACTTGGTGAATTGGCCGCGCTGCAGATAGAACGGCAGCGATGGCTGTTCGACCAGCAGGTCGGCGACCACGTTGGGTTCGCGCTGCCATTCGGCCAATCGGCGCCTGGCTTCGGATGCACTGCGCTCGGCCTCCTTGCGCGCCTGTGCCACGGCCGCCGAGCGGATGGTGCCCAAGCTGGCGGCGACCAGCAGCACTGCGAAGAAGACCACCAGGCCGATGTGACTGAGCAGCAGGATTTGCGACAGTTGCCGGCGTGTCGACATGCGGGTCCAAACGATACGGGAGATCGAAAGTCCGATTATGCGGACATCGCGCGATCAACGCGATTCGCCGGTGGCGTCTGGGGATGCATGGAGACGCTTGGGGAAATCGACGGCAGGCATGACACCCGGAGGTGACCATGCCTGCCGCTGACCCCTAACTCGACCCATCAATGCCGCATTCCTTCAGGCAAACACTGCGGAAGGAATGGATCGTGGGCGCTTGACTCGTATGGTGGTTGCGGCCGCGACAGTGAACCGGGTGGGCCTGCTTATCGCGACTGATGCGGGCAGAATCCACCATCGGCCCGCGGCCTGTCAGTTATGGGGCCGTTACGATCCGTGAACGAAGTGCCCTGGAAACACGCATCGCAGCCCGGGGCACAACTTCCATCGCCGAATCAGGACGAGCGGATCAGGAAACGCTTCCGAGATAGACGAGGATCGCCACGGCCATCAAGCCGACCCAGCCCGGATGCCTGCCCCTAGTCGCGAACAGCA